>DATILC010000290.1:0-17505 GCA_035476855.1 Solimonas sp.
AGTTGGCTGAACTGCACGCCGAACAGCGGCCCGCCCGGTTGGCCACGCTCCTGCGGATTGAAGAACTCCTGCACGATCTGGTTGGCCGTGCGGGTGGTGAAGGCATTGCCCTCGGAACTGAGGTAGGCGCCGGTGACGGCCTTGGCGATCGCCGCCAGCGTGTCCGGAATGACGCTGATCTTTTCGAGGCCGCCAGCGACGTCGCGGCCGGAGTCGACGGTGATGCCGACATCGGTGCCGGCCATGCGGAACACCGCCAGCACGTTGCCGACGCGGTCGACCACGGCGAGGGTCGCCGGGGTGCCGCGCGCCTGCGCCTCGTGGATGCCCTGGGCCAGCACGCGCTCGACGTCGGCGACCGCGAGTTTCGAGACCGCATTGGTGCAGTCGCCCGAGCAGCCGGAATCATCGCCCGGGCCACCGCCGCTGCAGCCCGCGAGCAGCAGCATGCCGATCAGGGCGAAGCGGCGTTTCAAGGACGCTTCTCCGGAACCGCAGCCGGGACCGGCTTCGTCGCCGGCGCAACGGCCGGCTCCGCCTTCGACAGCTTCGGATGCTTCGCCGGCAGGGCCTTGGCGGGACCGAACTGGTGGCTGTCGGCGATATGGAAGCCATGGCACATGGTGCAGCCCGAGGGCACGGCGGTGTTGCTGTCGGCGTCGCCGTGGCAGTCGCGGCAGCTGGCCAGCTCCGGCAGCAGCACCTCGGCGCTGGCCTTGGACTTGTCCGCCGCATGGCAGCTGCCGCAGTCCTCGGTGCGATGCGCGGCATGGTCGAAGCGCGCGCCGTCGAGGGCGTGCTCGTCGAGGTTCACCGGCGCCACCGTCCACGGCATCGCCGCATCGTCGGTGCGCTGCACCTCGTGGCAGTAGTGGCAGGTACGGCGCTCGAAGGTGTCGACCATGGTCTGGCGCGCCCGCGCGTCGGCCCAGGCCAGCGCGCTGCGCGTGCTGCCGGCATCGAGTGCATCGCCGGGACGGCGACGCTCGCGCACCACGGCCGGCGCGGCCATGTCGCGCACACCACCCTGCAGGGCCTTGGCGTAGTAGTAGTCGCGGATCACGCCCTGGATCTGGTCGGGGCGGCCATGCGGCAGCTCGCGGTCGGGATCGTCCGGGTCGAAGTCGAGCCGGTGGCAGCTGGCGCAGTGCTTCTCCATGCTGACCGGCTCGAAACTGACGCCGCGCGAGTCGGCCTGGTGGCAATCGTTGCAGGCCAGCGTCTTCTTGCCGTCCGGCGCGTCGATGCCCTTGGGATTCAGGTGCACGTCATGCGGATAGACCAGGTTGGTGGTCTCGCGCAGCTTGGCCATCGGCTGGCGCTGCTTGGCGAACATGAACTTGCCGGCCTTGGCGTCGAAGCTGCTGATGCGTGGCGCGAACTCCGGGTGCGCGCTGGCAAAACTCGCGGCTGGCGGCAGCTTGGCCGAGGCGAATTCGCGGTCAGGGTCGGCGTGGCAGTCGGTGCACAGCGTCGGCGACTGCGCGTTGATGCCATCCATGCCGTTGTGCTCGTGATGGCAGTCGGTGCATTCCTGCCCGGCGAACGCCGGGTGCGACAGCAGGGCCTCGTCGTCGCTGTGGCGCTTCATGTCCTTGTGGCAGGCCATGCAGGCGCTGTCCTGCACCTGCTGGAACGGCTTTTCGTGGCAGGCCGAGCAGTCCTCGACGAAGAAGCGGTGGGCGCTGCTGACCGGGCCGGACAGCCAGACCGAGTCGTCGACCGGATTGCCCGCCTGCTCTACGGCGCGATCGCGGGCGTTGGCACCGGCGGGGCCGGCGCCATAGCGCATGCCCAGCGGCAGCACCAGCCCGACCAGCAGCAGCAGCGCCATCAGGCCCCAGGCGAGCCGGCGCAGCGACAGTCCGGTCTGGTTGAGGCGGGTCTGGAACGAGGCCTTGCGCGACTGGACTTCCGCCGCCTGGCTGCGCCGCTCCTCGTAGCCGAGGATCAGTTCCGGCACGCCGCCGACGCCCAGTACCTCGAGACGGAAGCGGCCGATGTCGATGCTGTCGCCAGGCGCCAGCTTGGCGTTCTGTGCCGGCGTGCCGTTGACCCAGACGCCGTTGGCGGTCTTTGCGACCAGCAGCGGTCCGCGACGGTCCGGGATGATCTCGGCATGCGCCAGCGCGGCGCGCAGGTCCGGCGTGTAGATGTCCTGGTCGGTGCCGCGACCGATGGTGACGCGTTCGGCGATCAGGCCACGCTCGGTGGCGATGCGCTGGTCGCCCTGCTGCTGGAAGGTGCGGACAAGGACGCGCATGGCCGGTTACCAGTAAAGGAACACGGAAACGATGTGCGCCACCAGCGCCGCCAGCAGCGCGATGCTCAGCGGCACGTGGAAGTACAGCCAGATCTGCATCTGCGCATGCAGCTGGATGTCGCGGTTGACGCGGGTGATCAGGGCGTTGCGGCGACTGATCAGTTCCATCAGCTGGCGCGCCTTTTCCGCGGCATCGCCGCTTTTCCTGGCTTGCGCCATCTCGCCGGCCATGAAGATCACGGTGGACGAGCTGTCGGGATCGTAGGCTTCCGCCGCCGCCGCACGCTGCTTGTCGGCCAGCACACGGCGCAGTTCATCGAGCAGGCCACGGCCCTGCGGCAGCGGCCGGAACAGCTGGTCGCGCAGGCCGCCGCCGATGCGGATGCGCTCGGTCGAGCGCGAGATGATACGGTGCACTTCGGGCCCCAGCAGGTCGGCGATCTTCAGCGACTGCTGGTTGAGGTCGAGGATCTCGTCGATCAGGGTCTCGCGGTCGGCGTCGCCCATGTTCTCGGTGATCAGGGTCGGCAGGCGCGCATAGGCGGCGATGCCGAAGATGCCGCTGAGCACGACGATGGCCATCAGCACGAAGGCGACGGTGTGGATGTTCCAGCCGAACTGGAAGCCGGTATGCAGCGTGGCGATGGTCAGCAGCGCCAGGCCCAGGTAGACATGCGCGGACAGCCAGCCCTTCACCGTGCCCAGGGTCGAGCTGTAGCGGCGCTTGCGCACGCCCAGCCAGGCCAGCCAGACGATCAGCAGGGCGCCGATGGTGCCGAGGGTATAGCCCAGCCAGGTGCCGCCGTTTGGGCCGTCCTGCGGCTCATGCCACCAGTAGGCCACGATCGACAGCAGGCACAACAGGGAGGCGAACTTGAGGTAGCGGTAGCGCTCGTAGCGCAGGAAGCTGGCATGTGGCGTCGTGGCCATGGCTCAGTGCCCCCCGCGATACATCTTCACGAACTGCTCGGGGCTGGCGCGCATCGCGGCGCCGGTGGGGCAGGCGCGGACGCAGGCCGGGCCGCCGTCGAGGTCCTTGCACATGTCGCACTTGGCGGCTTTCTTGGCGGCGTTCTTGTCCTTCTTCGGATGGTAGCGGCCGGGCTCCTCACCGCCGAACATCATCCAGCGCCACAGGCTCGGTTTCTCCTTGCTCTGCACGCCCATCTGGATCACGCCATAGGGGCAGTTGCGCTCGCAGTTGCCGCAGCCGATGCAGGCATCGGTGATATGGACCTCGCCGTTGGGAGCGCGCTTGATCGCGTCCGGCGGGCAGTCCTTCATGCAGTGCGGGTGCTCGCAGTGGCGGCAGGAGGTCGGCACGTGCAGCTTGTCGAAGGTCGGGCCGGCCTCGCGCTTGAGACGACTGACGTTGCCATGGGTGTCGGCACAGGCCTTCTCGCACTGGTCGCAGCGCACGCACAGCGCCTCGTCGATCAGCAGCACGTCGGTGGCCTCGCCGAGGCCCTGCGACATCATGAACTCGAGGATGTCGCCCATCGGCTTGCTCTGCGACACCACGTTCTGTGCCACGCGGGTGCGGTAGACCTCCTGCACGCGGTCGCGCACCTGGGTGCGACGCATCATCAGGGCCTTGAAGGCGCCGCCGTCGAGGCGGATGGTCTCGGTGGCGACCGCGGCGCGCGCGGTGGCGGAACGAGGCAGGTCGGAGACCAGCGCCATCTCGCCGACATACTGCCCGGCCGGTACATAGGCCAGCACGATGTCCTTGCCGCCGATCTCGCGCGAGATGGTCACCGAGCCCTTGCGGATCAGGTGCAGGGCATCGCCCGCGTCGCCCTCGGAGAACAGCGTCTCGCCGGCCCTGAACTGGCGGACCTCGGCACTGCTGACCAGGTCGGCGAGTTCCTCCGGCGGCAGCGTCGGTGCGATCCTGCCCTGGATGATGCGGCGCAGGAACACCTCGTCGATGATGCGCTTGACCGCGGCGACCGAGTTGATCAGCTTGTTCATCGACCGGCGCGGGCTTTCGATCAGCACGCATTTCTCGCCGGCCTTGACTGTCGCCGAACGGCGACGGCCCGAGATCAGGCTCATCTCGCCGAAGAAATCGCCCTTGCCGAGGGTGAACTTCTTCGACGGGTCGTTGGGATCGGCCTCGATCACCACCGTGCCGGACACGACCGAGAAGAAAGTGTCGCTGTAGTCGTTGAGCTCGAAGATGATCTCGCCGTCGTGCGGCGCACGGATGTCGGAGTCGATCATGAACTCGCGCAGCTGCAGCGGCGTCAGCTGGCCCAGGATCGGCACGCGACGGCGCATGGTTTCCAGCGCCTCGTCGATGTTCTTGACGTCCGACAGGATCGAGAACTTCTCGCGCAGCAGCGGCGCATCGGCCGGCTCGACCGCGCGGCCCTCGATGAACTCGACGACCTCGTAGCCCTGGTTCATCGCCTGCTTGATCAGCGGGAAGCCGGCCAGTGCGCCGATGATGTACAGGCCGGGCACGTTGGACTCGTACTGCGGCGATACCGCCGGCACGCTGTTCGGGTCCTTGTTGGGGAAGGTCACGCCGGTGCTTTCGACGAAGGCACGCGGCGGCGTGGCGCCGAGGCGGGCGATGATGCGGTCCACCGCCAGCTCGGTTTCGCCATCGTTGGTGGCGACGCGCAGGCGCTTGCCGGCCGGGGCGTTCTCGGCGGCGACCGGCTTGGTGTTGAACAGGCAGGTCAGCTTGCCGTCCTCGATCGCCTTGCTGATGCCGGACAGGTTGCCCGGCTTGGCGCGGTCGAATTCGTCGCGGCGGTTGAGGATGTAGACCTTGTTATGGTCGGCCAGGGCGATGGCGTTCTCGATCGCGGCGTCGCCGGCGCCGACGATGACGATGGTCTCGCCCTGGTATTCGTCCGGGTCGTCGAGCTGGTACTGCACCCAGTCGAGATCCTCGCCGGGGCAGCCGAGCTTGCGCAGGTTGCCCTGCAGGCCGATCGCCATCACCACGACCTCGGCCGCAAGCTCGGCGCCGTTATCCAGTTTCAGCGTGAATGCGCCCTTCTGGCCGCTGATCGACGCAACCCGGCTCCGATGCTGGACGTTGACCTTGAGGTTGGTGGTGCCTGCATCCCAGGCACCGAGCACCGCCTCGCGCTTGCCGGCGCCGAACTCCAGCGGCGAGCGCAGCGGCAGCACGTCCGGCTCGGCCATGACGTGCTTGCCCTTCTGGTAGCGATAGATGGTGTTGGACAGCCAGGATTCGGCTTCCAGCAATACATGGGAGACGCCCAGTTCAGCCGCGCGTGCCGCCGCGGAAAGACCGGCGGGGCCAGAACCGACAATCGCAATCTTGCAATTCCCTGGGAGCATGGCCTGGCTCTTTGGCTGGGCGGACTGATAGTAAACCTAGCTTAGTGCCATTGCGCGCGCCAATACCAGCCCGGGATCACTATTTCGGCTGTCACTCGTCGGCTGCTTTGTGAAACGGCTCACGCCATCGGTGCGATGTTGCAGTCTTGTAGTAGTGATGCCGCCCCGCTGCGTTTATATTGACGCAAGCCAGTCGCCGATCGAGGGGCCGATCCATGCGCAGCCAGCACCGAGTGATTCGCGTCGCCGTCGCCCTGTCGATCTGGCTCTGCGCTGCGCCTGCGTGGGGCGCAGAGCGCAACCTCGGCGTCGCCGACTGCGCCGGCAGTACCTGCCATGCCTCGACCCGTCCCTTCGCCGATCGCCAGATCCGCCAGGACGAATACTTCATCTGGCAGCGCCAGGACCGGCATCACCAGGCCTACCGGACCCTGTTCAGCGAGCGCTCGCAGCGCATCGCCGCGCATCTGGGCTGGGGCAAGGCGGAGGCGGCGGAGGGCTGTCTGGTGTGCCATGCGCATGCGCCGCCGGCCGAGGCGCGCGGTCCCCGCTTCCAGATGGACGACGGCATCGGCTGCGAGGCCTGTCACGGCGCCAGCGAGCGCTGGATCGCCGAACACGTCAACGGCCTGAAGACGCCGCAGGAAAAGGTCGCCCACGGCATGACCGCGACCTGGGATCCCGGCGTGCGCGCCGAGCTCTGCTCCGGCTGCCACGTCGGCGACACCGATCATGTGATGACCCACGCCATCATGGCCGCCGGCCATCCGCCGCTGCTGTTCGAACTCGACACCTTCAGCGCGCTGCAGCCGCCGCACTGGGAAGTCGACGCCGACTACCGCAAGCGCAAGCCCGCACCGGATCCGGCGATGAACTGGCTGGAAGGCCAGATCGCCGCCACCGATGCCTGGCTGGCGCGGCTGGAGTCCGGCGCACTGGGCCATGGCCTGTTCCCGGAGCTGGCGGTGTTCGACTGCGACGCCTGCCACCACTCGATGAATGCCGATCGCTACCAGGCCGGTCGCGCGCCGGGCCTGCCGCCCGGGCAGGTGCCCCTGGCCGACCAGCCGCTGGTGCTGCTGCAGGCCTGGATGGCGGCAATGGCTCCGGCGCAGGCGGCCGAGGCCGGTCAGCAACGTGAGCGCCTGTACCGCCAGTACAGCGCCGATGCCTCGAAGCTGCGTGGCCAGGCCGGCGAGACCCGGCGCTGGCTGCAGCGCGATGTCTACGCACGCCTGCGCCAGGCGCCGCCGGATGCGGGCCAGTTGCGCCAGGTGCTGCGCCGCATCGCCGCCAACGGCGAACAGGCGCAGGGTGGCGACTTCTACTACGCGCAGCAGACCGCAATGGCGGCACAGGTGCTGGCGGCGGCGATCGAGGAGCGCGGTGCCGGCGGCAAGGCGCTGCGCCCGGCCACCGATGCGTTGTACGATTCGGTACGCAATCGCGACCGCTTCGAGCCGGCGGCTTATCGCCGCGCGCTGGGGCAGCTGTCGGCGAGCCTGCGCTGAGGTCCTAGCGCGAGAACGACACGCCGACGCCGACGCGCATGGTGTTGCGGTTGTAGTCGAACAGGCTTTCGCCGTAGCCCTGCCAGAAGTAGACGTTCCAGTAGGCCGCGTAGCTGCCGCCGATCGGCGCGCTGTAGTTGAGGTTGATCGCGCCCTTGCCGGTGCGGGGACTGAAGCGTGCCATCGTGCCGATGCGATCCTGGCGGCCGCGAATCGGCTCGTGTTGCAGCTGCAGTTCGCCGTAGCCGTAGTAGTCGTTGATGTCGGGATTGTCGTCGCGCTCGGGATCGTCGGGCGCGCGGTTCTCGGACTCCGGCCAGCGGTACCACAGCTTCAGGTAGGCCAGTGTGCGGGCGCCCTTCCAGAAGCCGGCCGCATAGCTGCGGTTCCAGCTGCGTGAATCGGGGATCGCCTTGCCGTTGGACTCGTGCTCGGCGCCGAGGTCCAGGCCGAACGCGCTGCTGCTGTCCTGTGGAAAGGTCCAGCGCAGGAATGCCTCCGGGTTGTAGTCGGTCTCGCGGAACGGCCGCGAGGCCTGGCCGTTGTAGACCTGCCAGAAGGACTTCTGCGTATAGGCAAGGAAGAGGTGGCCACCCCACAGGCGGATATCCGGAATGCGCTGCTTGAAGCTGATCTGGAAGAACGCCTCCGGGTTCTCTCCGCCGTTGATGTTCTCCGCCCATGAATAGGGCAGGGCGAACATTGGCTTGTGGAACGACAGGCCCGGCGAATCCTCGACCAACTCGAAGGCCTCCGGACGGAAGCCCATGTTCTCGAACAGCTGGCGGTCGGTCCGGGGAATCGGTTCCGGCTTCGATGCCAGCGGGATCACCGGCAACTCCTCGCCCGGCACTGCGATGGGAGCGGCGGTGACAGCCAGCGGCAGCAGGGCAGCGAGAATCAGCAGGGTGGTGCGCATTGCAGCAGCTCTCCACAAACAAAAAAGCCCGCGACGCGGGCGGCTTTCAACGCGGCGGCAGACGTCGTCCTCAGTGCGCGAGCGCATCCACATAAGGTTTCATCACGCGCTCGACACGGCAGAGCTTGGCGAAATGCCACAGCTTTTTCATGTTCAGGGCTCGTTCGTTCATTGCCGAGCGCAACGCATCGACTGCGATATGCGGTCCAATCTTGTTGCGGAACTTGAACAGGTCCGCCAGCGTCTTCTCCAGACTGTAGACGCGCACTTTCACGTTTTCCACCACATGCGTTTCCACGCCTTCGGTGAACGCGGGGCCGCCGAGGCGCGCCACCTTGATCTCCGGATAGTCGACGCGCGGACGTGCGGCGCGTCGCTCGATCGCGACATAAACTTCGTCACCGTTCTGCTCGGCCAGGCCATGGAAGGCGAGTGCCGAGCGCAGGCAGATCACGCCATTGGGAACTGCGCGACCGATGATCGCGAGCGAGACGTTATTGGTGACGTCGGTGTCGGCGAGTACATAGCTGCCGCGTCCGACTTTCTTGATCAGGCCCTTGTCGCAGAGACGACGCAGGTACTCCGCCTGGATGCCGTGCGGAACCAAATCCTTCGGACGCAGCACGCCCAGCTTCTGGGCCAGCTGTATGATGCGTTCGGATTTGCTGTGCTCGTCCATGGACCCGGTGGAGTCGTGAGTATCGGCCAGAGTTTTTCAGATGTGTAAACATTTAATAACGTGTGAGAAAAGATTGCAAGTAAATATTTGCTCACGCTGAACATCAACTATCGAATCCAAGTCCGTGTCAACAATGGGAAACATGACATCGGACAGTGTGATCAAAAAATAACCATAACGCGCCTAGGATGCTGATCGATATCGCATTATTTCTGGCCTGCGCGGTGCTGTTCGTGCCCTTGTACCGGCGTCTGGGGCTGGGGGCGGTGCTGGGTTACCTGAGTGCCGGCATCCTCATTGGCCCCTCCGCCCTGGGCCTGGTCGAGGATGTCGGGCAGGTCCTGCACTTCTCCGAGTTCGGGGTGGTGCTGCTGCTGTTCGTGATCGGCCTGGAGCTGCAGCCCTCGCGCCTGTGGACCCTGCGCCGGGCGGTATTCGGCCTGGGCGGGGCCCAGGTGGGGCTGACCATGGCCCTGCTGGGCCTGGCCGGCTGGCTGCTGGGCCTGCCGCCGGTAGCGGCACTGGTGGCCGGCTTCGGCCTGGCGATGTCCTCCACCGCCTTCGTGCTGCAGATGCTGGCCGAGCGCAAGGAACTGTCGGCGCGCCACGGTCGGGCGGCCTTCGCCATCCTGCTGTTCCAGGACCTCAGCGTGATTCCGTTCCTGGCACTGATCCCGCTGCTGGCGGCGCAGGGCGCGACCGGTGGTGGCCAGGGCTGGATCGAGGCGGCGCGGGTGGTCGGCATGTTCGCGCTGGTGATCTTCGCCGGCCGCTATGCGTTACGACCGCTGTTCCGCGCCATCGCCGCCAGCGACACGCCGGAAGTATTCACCGCCGCGGCGCTGCTGGTGGTGCTGGCCACCGCGCTGGGCATGCAGGCGGTGGGCCTGTCGATGTCGCTGGGTGCCTTCACTGCCGGTGTGCTGCTGGCGGATTCGGAATACCGGCACGAGCTGCAGGCCGACATCGAACCCTTCAAGGGCCTGCTGCTGGGCCTGTTCTTCATCGCGGTCGGCATGTCGGCCGACATCGGCCTGCTGCTGGCGCAGCCGGCCCTGGTGCTGGGTCTGACCGCGGGGCTGCTGGCGGCCAAGGCATTGGTGCTGTTCGCGCTCGGGCGCCTGCATGGCCTGACCGCGGAGCAGGCCCGCAGCCTGGCCTTCGCCCTGCCGCAGGGCGGCGAGTTCGCCTTCGTGCTGTTCGGCGTGGCGGTGACCGCGGGGGTGATGGACGCAGGACTGCAGTCCCTGCTGATCGTGGTGGTGACGCTGAGCATGATCGCCACGCCGCTGCTGTACATGCTGCAGGCACGCTGGCGTCGCGAGTCCGCTGCGCGGCCCTATGACGAGATCGGCCCGCAGGAGCATGACGTCATCCTCGCCGGCTTCGGTCCCTTCGGGCAGGTCGTCGGCCGCATCCTGCGGGTCAAGCGCATCCCCTTCACCGTGCTCGACAAGGATTCCGAGCAGGTCGATTTCGTGCGCCGCTTCGGTTCGAAGATCTTCTACGGCGACGCCGGCCGGCTCGATCTGCTGCGCGCCGCCGAGGCGCACAAGGCGCGGCTGTTCGTGCTGGTGATTCCGGATATCGAGGCCTCGCTGCATGTCGCCGAGACCGTGCGCCGCCATTTCCCGCATCTGCAGATCTTCGCGATGGCGATCAACCGCAACCACGCGCTGCGGCTGATGGACCTGGGCATCAGCCACGTGATCCGGCGCAGCTACTTCTCCTCGCTGGAGATGACGCGCCTGCTGCTGCAGGCCCTGGGCGATACGCCGGAAGCGGCGCGGCATGCGGTCGATACCTTCCAGCGGCATGACGAGGTCACGCTGCGGCGCCAGCAGGCGCTGTTCCGCGACGAGCAGCAGCTGATCCAGAGTGCCCGCGACGCCGCCCAGGAGCTGGAACAGCTGTTCGAGGCCGATACGCCACCGGACGGACGCTGAAACGCCGCTGGTCGGCTGGTGTGCTGCACTGCACCATTGGCGTCATTGCGGCCCGGCATAATGCCGTTCGCGCATGAGATTCACTGCCTCAAATTGTGCTCGTTGCTCCGCTGCCTCATGGCGGCGCCGTCTCGCAACGCTAAGATCCCCATGCTTCGCATGGGGGCCCTCCACGCTGCTCGCGTTGCTATGAGCGACATCACACCCCACATTCTGGTTTCCATCATTGCGCTGGGCATGGGGCTGGCGTTCGTTTCGGCCGACCGCCGTTCGAAGACCTCGAGGGCACTGGGTGCAGGCCTCGGCTTCATCGCCATCGCGATCTACCTGAACGTGCGCTACATCGGCGCTGCCGACACCGCGCCGGAGTGGTCGGGCTGGCTGGCCGTGCCCGAGGCCCTGGCGGTGATCACCATCCTCGAATGGATCCTGCGCGTCCGGCGCACCATCCCGGCCGGGCCCGAGGTCAACGTCGCCGTCGGCGATCGCATCCTGCGCGTCGGTCAGCTGGCCGGCCTGGCCTACGGCCTGTTCGCGCTGCTGCAGCCGCAGGCGCGCATCGAGCATTTCCTGCGCGTGCTGAGCCATCCGCAGTCCGTGCTGGCTCCGGGCTTCTGGCTGTTCTTCACGCCGATCGCCGTGGCGGTGCTCTGCGGCCTGGTCGGCATCATCCTGGTGCTCAACCGCAAACCCGACCGCGCCGAGCGCGTGCGTATCCTGGCGATGGCGGCGGCGGTGCCCTTCCTGCTGTCGGGCTTCGTTCTGCCGCTGCAGCAGTCGGCGATCGCCACGGTGATCGGCGAGGTGATCTTCCTGGTCGGCGCGGTGCGCTACCACGTGCTGCAGGGCCGGCGCGGCGAGTTCATGTCGCGCTTCCTGTCGCCGCAGGTGGCGCGGCTGGTGTCGGAGCGCGGCCTCGAAAGCGCAATGCGCGAGAACTACATGGAGATCACCGTGCTCAGCTGCGACCTGCGCGGCTTCACCGCGTTCGCGGCGACGCAGCCCTCGGCGCGGGTGCTGCAGGTGTTGCGCGAGTACTACGAGGTGGTCGGCAAGGCGGTGGCGGACTTCGGCGCGACCATCAAGGACTACGCCGGCGACGGCATCCTGATCCTGGTCGGCGCACCGCTGCCGATCACCTTCCATGCGCGCTGCGGCGTCGAGCTGGCGCGGCGCATCCGCAGCCTGACCCTGCCGCTGACCGAGCAGTGGGGCACCGAGGCGACGCCGTTGGGCATCGGCTTCGGCGTCGCCAGCGGCGTGGTCACACTGGGCATCATCGGCACCGAGTCGCGGCTGGAATACACCGCGGTCGGATCCACCGTGAACCTGGCCGCACGCCTCTGCGACCAGGCCCAGCACGGCGAGATCCTGGTGGCCGAGCGCACCGTCGAGCTCGCCGGCGAAACCGGCCTGCGGCCGCGTGCGCCGCTGGCGGTGAAGGGCTATGCCGAGCCGGTGCCGAACTACGTGCTGCTGTAGTGCGGCGTCGCGCCTTCAGTACTTGACGTTGCAGCCGTAGGGCTTGGTCACCGCATCGGTGACTGGCTTGCCGGCCATCGCCTCGGCCAGTGCCAGCTTCACATAGGGTTTGGCGCCGGCGATGTCCTCGCTGTCGGCGCTGGCGATGCTGTCGATGCCGCCCATGTACAGCAGTTTGCCTTCAGGGCTGACGATGAACATGTGCGGCGTGGTCTGGGCCTCGTAGAGATGGCCGACCGTGCCCTTTCCGTCGAGCAGCACCGCGCTGGGCGCTGCCTTGCGTTCCTTGCTCAGCATGTTGGCGTCGGCGCCGCTGACGTGGCCCTGCTTGCCGGGTGCCGAGGAGATCACCGACAGCCACACCGCACCCTTGGCCGTGGCCTCGCGCTGCAGCGACTGCATGTTGCCGACGGAGTAGTGCTTCTGCACGAAGGGGCAGCCGTTGTTGGTCCACTCCAGCACCACGAACTTGCCGCGGTAGTCGGACAGCTGCACGGTCTTGCCGTTGCTGTCGGTGGCGGAGAAGGCCGGTGCCGGTTCGCCGACCTGCGGCGCCGCATGGGCAGTGGCCACCGTCATGCCGGCGGCGAGCAGCAACAGGGACATCAGGCGCATGGGAGCACTCTCCGGTTCAGGGGTTCAGTGAATCGATCACGATCTGCGGGGTCAACACCTGCGGCAAGACCTTCGGCTCGCCACCGTTGACGTAGACCAGGTACAGCGGCACGCCGGGTCGCTGGAAGCGCTCCAGCACATGGGTGATGGCGGGGTCGTTGCGCGTCCAGTCGGCCACCAGGAAGGCGACGCCGCGCTGGCGGAAGGCCTCCTGCACCGCGTCGGTACGCAACGCGACGCGCTCGTTGACCTTGCAGGTCAGGCACCAGTCGGCGGTGAAGTCGACGAAGATGGTTTGGCCCTGGGCGCGCAGCTCCGCCACCTTGGCCTCGGACCAGACCTCCGCGCCTTGGGCGGAGCTGGCATGGCTCGCCGGGCCCGGCACCAGCTGCGGCTGCCACAGCAGCGTCGCCGCCAGCAGCAGCGCGCCCAGCTTGATCGCCGTCGCGAACATGCCTCTGCGGGGCCACAGCCACACCGCCAGCGCCACCAGCACCATGCCGACCAGCACCAGGCCCATTGCGTCCGGGCCGGCCTGCCGTGCCAGCACCCACAGCAGCCAGGCCACCGTCAGGTACAGCGGAAAGGCCATCGCCTGCTTGAAGGTTTCCATCCAGGCGCCGGGCCGCGGCAGCCAGGCGGCCAGGCGCGGGAAGAAGCCGATCAGCAGGAAGGGCAGGGCCAGGCCCAGGCCCAGCACTGCGAACACCAGCAGCGCCAGGCCGGAGCCCTGTGTCACGGCGTAGCCGACTGCCGAGCCCATGAACGGCACCGTGCAGGGGCTGGCCACCACCACTGCCAGCACGCCGGTGAAGAAGGCGCCGGCGCTGCCGGATTTCTGCGTCAGGCCCTGGCCGACACCCATCCAGCGGGTGCCGAAGTTCGCCGCGCCCGACAGCGACAGGCCCAGGGCCAGCAGCAGGTAGGCGAGCAGTCCGATGAAGGCCGGCGATTGCAGCTGGAAGCCCCAGCCGATCGCCTGGCCACCGGCGCGCAGCGCCAGCAGCAGGGCGGCGACGGCGAGGAAGGAGCTGATCACGCCGGCGGTGTAGGCCAGTGCGTGACGCCGCGCCTCGCCCGGCGCCTGCTCGCGCGATTGCAGCACCGACAGTGCCTTCAGCGACAGCACCGGGAACACGCAGGGCATCAGGTTGAGGATCAGGCCGCCGAGCAGGGCCGACAGCAACACCGCGATCAGTGACGGTGGCGCGGCGGGTTCAGGCGGCACAGTGACCGCGCCGGCGACTGCGGTCGTCGGCGGCGGCAGCGAGGCGCCCACCGCTTCGACGCTGCCGGGCAGCGCCACGATCCGGTAGGCCGCGGCCTTGCCGCCCTCGTGCAGCACCAGCACGCCGCGGACTTCCTTCGGCGCTTCGGTGAAATAGCTGCTGAGCTGCTGGCTCAGGCGCAGGCCGCTGCGCGCGTCGATGTCGACCCGCTGCGGCGCGTTGTGGGCGACCAGGTCATTGGCCTCGGCAAAGAACTCGACCTTGTCGGCGTGGACCTGGGTGCCGTTCACTGCCAGCGAAAAGCTGCCGTCGGCGATGGCGAACTGCGCCGGCCAGTCCGTCGCCGGCTTAGGCAGATCGGCGCGGGCTTTGGCGAAAGCCGCAGCCCAGGCTGGATCGGCTTTGGCGCTGGCCGCCACCGGCAGTTCCAGTTGCAGCTCGGCCTTGCCCGGAATGCAGATGTCCTTGCAGACCAGCCACTTCGCCTCGGCCTGCAGGGCCAGCGGCTGGCCGGTCGGTACCGCCGCTGCGAGCGTCAGCGGCACCAGGTGCAGGGTTTCCTCGCCGTAGCCGTAGTTGGTCAGGTCGCCGAGGTGGTGGGGATGCGGGTAGGGCCACTCGATGGCGCCGGCACTGACACCCGCCGGCAGTGTCCATTTCAGGCTGGTGGGGATGCCGGAGTCACCCGGGTTGAGCCAGTAGACATGCCAGCCCGGCTCCGGCTGCAGGCGCAGCGCCACCCAGTTGGGCTGGTCGCCGGGGACCAGGCGGTCGTTCTCGGCGACCAGGCTGGCCTCCACGTGCTCGGTCCCGGGTGGAGCGGCGGACGCGCCGGCAGCAGCAAGGGCCAGCAGCAGGGCGGCAGCCGTACGGGGAAGGTTCATGCGGAATCCGGATGATTGCGGTGTAATGACTACGTGGCGCCGGGGAGGTTCAGACGCATGAGGCAGTTTATCGCGGGGCTGATCGTTGCGGCATTGTCGCTCGGGGCCAGCACTGCCGATGCCGCCGGCGCCCTGCGCTGCGGTTCGCGCCTGGTCAGCGAGGGCGACCGCACCGCCGACCTGATCGCCGCTTGCGGCGAGCCGGCGTATCGCGACCAGCGCGGCTTTCATCGCCACGGCCACTACTACCCCGACAGCGAGGAGTGGTACTACAACTTCGGCCCCAGCCAGCTGCTGCGGGTGATACGCCTGCGCAATGCGCGCATCGTCAGCATCGATGCCGACGGTTACGGTTACAACGAAGGCGATGCGCGGGCTTGCGAGTCCGGCCACCTGGTGCCGGGCCTGTCCAGGTTCCGCCTGCAGCGCATGTGCGGCGAACCGCTGACGCGCAAGAGCGTCGACGTCTACCGCCGTCTCGAGGACCGGCCTTCGCAGCAGTATCCCTCCGGCTACGGCAATGCCTATGAGCCGGTCCATCGCGAGGAATGGGTTTACAATTTCGGCTCGCGTTACCTGATGCGTATCCTCACCATCGAGGACGGGAGAATCGTGGATGTGGAGAGCGGCAGCCGCGGTTTCGATTAGCCTGTTGCTGCAGGCCTGTGCCGCGCCGCAGCTGATGACGCCGGACGGCCAGCTCGCCGACTGCGAGCGCTCGCAGTGCGTCTCCTCCCTGGCCCATGATCCGGCGCGCAGCATCGAGCCGATCAGCTATTCCGGTTCGCGCGAATCGGCGCGCCTGTCGCTGATCCGCATCCTTGGCGCGATGGAAGGCGTGAAGCTGGTGCAGCAGACCGAGGACTACGTCCACGCCGAGTTCACCAGCCGCGTGATGCGCAGCGTCGACGATCTCGAGCTGCAGTTCCCGCGCAGCGCCAGCATCGTGCATGTGCGCTCGTCCAGCCGCGGCGGCTACCTGGATTTCGATGCCAACCGCGAGCGGGTCGAATCGATCCGGCAGCAGTTCGACCAGATCCAGCCCTGAGCGGCGGATACAACAACTAGAAGCAAAGCGGAGGGGGATATGGGCAAGAAACGTCTGTACGACATCGTGCTGTTCGGCGCCACCGGCTTCACCGGTGCGCTGACCGCGGAATACCTCGCCGGGCATCACGGCAAGCTGCGCTGGGCGCTGGCGGGCCGCAACCAGCAGAAGCTCGAAGCGGTGCGCGAGCGGCTCGCCGCGATCGATCCGGGCTGCGCCAAGCTGCCGCTGCTGATCGCCGATGTCGACGACAGCGACAGCCTGCGCCGCGTCGCCGAGGCCGCGCGCGTGGTCATCACCACCGTCGGTCCCTACATCCGCTACGGCGAGCCGCTGGTGGCGGCCTGCGCCGCCGCCGGCACCGACTACGTCGACCTCACCGGCGAGCCCGAATTCGTCGATCGCATGTGGCTGGGCTATCACGAGCAGGCCAAGAGTACCGGCGCGCGCATCGTCCACTGTTGTGGCTTCGACAGCATCCCGCATGACCTCGGTGCCTACTTCACCGTGCAGCAACTGCCCGAGGAGGTGCCGCTGCGTGTCGAGGGTTACGTGCGTGCCGGCGGCCAGTTCTCCGGCGGCACCCTGCACTCGGCGGTCACCGCGTTCTCGCGCCTGCGCCAGGGCGCGCAGGCCAGCGCCTCGCGGCGCGCGAAGGATCCCTATCCCTATGACCGCCGCATCGGCTCGCTGCGGCCCAAGCTCCGCTTCCATGAGCAGCTCGGCACCTGGGTGCTGCCGATGCCGACGATCGATCCGCAGATCGTGCGCCGCTCCGCCGCCGGACTGGAACGCTACGGGCCCGACTTCCGCTATGGCCACTACCTGCAGATGAAGGATCTGCAGGGCGTCGCCAAGCTGCTGGGCGGCGTCAGCGTGGCCATGCTGGCGGCACAGCTGCCGTACACGCGCAAGAAGCTGCTGGCGCTGCGCCAGCCCGGCGATGGTCCCAGCGAGGAGCAACGCGCGCGCGGCTGGTTCCGGGTGACCTTCATTGGTCGCGGCGGCGGGCGGCGTGTGCGCTGCGAGGTCACCGGCGGCGATCCGGGTTATGGCGAGACCTCGAAGATGCTGGCCGAGTCGGCGTTGTGCCTGGCCTTCGACAAGCTGCCCAAGGCGGCCGGCGTGATCACGCCGGCGATCGCGATGGGCGACGCGCTGATCGCGCGCCTGCAGCAGCGCGGCATCCAGTTCCGCGTGGTGGACAGCAACGAATGAGACCGACTACCTCGCCCATGCCGCGGCATGCTGCTCCTTCATTCCCGCGCCGACTCGCGACGCCAGGATCCCCACGTTCGTGGGGCCCCTCCACGCTGCTCGCGCCGCCATGAGCAAGCTCTGGCTGTCGTTCGGTGCGGCCTACGGCTTCCTCGCAGTGGCACTCGGCGCCTTCGGTGCGCATGCGCTGAAGCAGCGGCTGGCGCCGGATCTGCAGGCGGTCTGGCATACCGCGGTGGAGTACCACTTCTACCATGCGCTGGCGCTGCTGGCGGTCGGGCTGCTGGCGCGGACACTGCAGGCGCCGCTGCTCAATGCCGCCGGCATCTGCTTCGCGCTGGGCGTGCTGCTGTTCTCCGGCAGCCTCTACGCGCTCGCGTTGAGCGG
>DATILC010000291.1:0-2864 GCA_035476855.1 Solimonas sp.
CGGCGCGCGCGCGCGCAGTGGCAGGCGGCCGGCGCGGCCGGCCAGGCTCGACAGGCCCAGCGCAGCACCGGTGTAGTCCGGCTCCGGCACCACCTGCAGCGCCGCGCGCTCCAGGGCAATGGCCTGGCGCACGTTGAACAGGCGCGGATCGCGCATCGAGCCGATGCGCTCGTCGGCCTCCTGCAGCGCCACCAGCGCCGACTTGACGTCGCGCGCGATCAGCAGGCGGTCGTTGGCCAGCAGCAGCAGGTTCTCGATCGAATTGAGCTGGAAGCGGTTGCGGCCGCCGGCCATCTGCTCGTTGAGGTTGCCGACGATCTGGTCATGCTCGTCGATGCGGCGCGCGAACTCGGCGATCTCGCCGCTGTTGCGTTGCGCGGCGCTGGCGAGATCGGCCTGGCGCGTGTCGAGGCGATCGGCCTGGGCTTCCAGCGCGTTGACCCCCTGCGCCAGGTGCTCGACCAGGTTGGTCTGCTTGCCGACGGTGCCCACCAGTTGTTGCTGCTGGCGCCAGACCCAGGCCGCGGCGACCGCAATGATCGCGAACAGCACGATCAGCAGCAGCAGGCCGCGGCGGCGGCGGCGCGGCGCGACGGAAGTCATCGGGTAAGGCGTCGCGGCGGCAAGGCCGGCGTCGTCGGCTGCGGCGTCGGCCGCGGGATCGGTGAAGGGAGTGCTCATAGCGGCGCGAGCAGCGTGGAGGGGGCGATGGCCCCGCTGAGGCCTGACTCGATGTCAGGGCGAAGTAAGCCATCGCCTGCGGAGCATGGCGATATTGGCGGCGCGAGTCGGCGCAGACATGAGCTGACGACTCGTGCAGGGATTGACGCAGGAAGTCTCATGTGGGGCCTGGTTGTGTCCACCAGCGTTCCAGACAGCGCACGAAGGCGGCATCGGAAACCTGTTCAGGCACGAGCGGCTGCTCGAAGCCCAGTGCCTGCGCCTGTTCTACCACACGCGCCGACGGCACGGCCAGCCGACGCCGACGCAGTTCCGGCTGCAGCTCCGGTGGCGTCAGGCGCCACAGCTGCGCCAGCGCCTCGCCGCTGGTCAGCACGATCGCCGCGCAGTGCTGCAGCGCAGCCTCGACCTGCGCCGGCGCATGCGGCAGGGCGACGCGACGGTAGACCTCGGCGACCTCGACCGCGGCGCCACGCGCACGCAGGCCGGCAGCGATGTGATCGAGGCCGTCGGCGCCGGTGACCAGCAGGAAGCGGCGGCCGGCGACGTCCTGCAGCTGCGGGTGCTGCAGCAGGCCCTCGCCGGAGTAGACGCCCGGCGGGATCAGCGCGCCCTGCCCCAGTTCCTCCAGCGCCGCCGCGGTGGCCGCGCCGACCGCGTAGAGCCGTGCCGGCCAGGCGCCGCTGTCGAGGCGGCGCGCCTGCTGCACGGCGTTGCGGCTGGTGAAGATCCAGCCGGCGGCATCGCGATGGTCGTGGAAGCGCTGCAGCAGCGGCGGCGCGGCGCGCGCCGGTTCGATCGCCAGCAGCGGCAGGCGCTGCACGCGGGCACCGCGTTCCTCCAGCAGCAGGCACAGCCCTTCGGCCTGCGCTGCCGGCCGCGTCACCAGCACGCCGAGGCCGGACAGCGGCGCCGGCTCGCTCACACGGGAATCCCGAGGGCCTGCAGGATGTCGCGCGCGCCCTGTTCCAGCAGGCGCTCGGCCAACTGCTCGCCCAGCGCCTCGGCGCGGGCGTAGGTACCGCGCAGTTCGCCGCGGATCACGCGGCTGCCGTCGGGCGCACCGACCAGGCCGCGCAGGCGGATCTCGGCGCCCAGCACCTCGGCGTAGCCGGCCACCGGCACCTGGCAGGCGCCGCCCAGCCGCGCGTTCATGCTGCGTTCGGCGCGCAGGCGGGTGTGCATGGCGATGCTGTGCAGCGGCGCCAGCAGCTGGCGCGTGCGCGCGTCGCCGTCACGGCATTCGATACCGACCACGCCCTGGCCGATCGCCGGCAGGAAGCGGTCGGCATCGAGGCGCTCGCGGATGCGCTCCGCCAGGCCGAGGCGGATCAGGCCGGCGCTGGCCAGCAGGATGGCATCGAACTGGCCCTCGTCGAGCTTGCGCAGGCGCGTGCCGACGTTGCCGCGCAGGTCGCGCACCACCACGTCCGGGCGCAGCGCGCGCAGCTGCGCCTGGCGGCGCAGGCTGGAGGTGCCGACCACGGCGCCCTGCGGCAGCTGGTCGAGCGTGTCATGGTGATTGGAGACGAAGGCGTCGCTGGGATCCTCGCCGGCGAGGAAGGCGGCCAGCGCCAGGCCCTCGGGCTGGTGCACCGGCACGTCCTTCATCGAGTGCACGGCGATGTCGGCGCGACCTTCCAGCATCGCCGTTTCCAGTTCCTTCACGAACAGGCCCTTGCCGCCGATGTTGGCCAGCGGGCTGGACAGCATCTGGTCGCCGGCGGTGGTCATCGGCACCAGCTCGACGGCCAGCCCGGGGTGGCTGGCCTCGAGCAGGCCCTTGACGTGTTCGGCCTGCCAGAGGGCAAGCGGGGATTCGCGGGTGGCGATGCGCAGGAGCATGGTCAGCAGGCAGCGGAACGGGGATACGGCGCCGATTATCCCTTTTCCGCGGCCGCCCTGCCCCGCCTCAGGCTTCGGTCAGGAAGCGCCGGACCTCGGCCAGGCGCCGACGCGACACCGGCAGCGGCTCGCTGGAGTGCTTCATGCGCAGCCAGTGGTGCTGGTCGCCCTGGCGGTCGCGTTCCAGGCCGGCGATGAAGCGGGTTGCCACCAGCGCCTTGCGGTGGATGCGGATGAACCAGGGCGCGAAGTCCGTCTCCAGGGTCTTCAGCGATTCCTCGATCAGGACCTCGCCGTGGAGGTGCTTGACCGTGGTGTACTTCTGGTCGGCGAGGAAA
>DATILC010000292.1:0-15635 GCA_035476855.1 Solimonas sp.
GCCAGTGGGCCAGGCCACGGCGGTGGACCCGGCCACGGGCGAGCCCATTGCGCTCAACTCGCTGGCCTCGGTGGGGTCTGACTACCGCATTTCGTCGAACGACCTGCTTGAATTTGACGTGTTCGGCGTGCCCGACATGAAACGCGACGTGCGCGTGAACGCTTCGGGCCTGGTCTCGCTGCCGCTCATCGGGCCGGTGCCCGTGGCGGGGATGACGGCGCAAGACGCCGAGAAGCTGATCGCGGCCAAATACGAAGAAAAATACCTGCAAAACCCGCAGGTTTCGCTCTTCATCAAAGAGTTCACCACGCAGCGCATCACCATCGAAGGCGCTGTCACCAAGCCGGGCATCTATCCCGTCACAGGGCAGCTCACGCTGCTGCGCGCGCTGGCGCTCTCGGGCGGCTACGCGCCCTACGCCAACATCAACCAGATCGTGGTGTTTCGCAGCGGTGTGGGCGGGGCGCGCGAGCAGTTCGTTTACGACCTTGACAAGGTGCGCGCGGGCGAAGTGGTGGACCCGAGCATCAGCTCCGACGACGTGATCGTGGTGCAGCGCAACGCCAGCCGCGCCGCCCTGCGCGACTCGCTGTTCCGCGACATCGTCGACACGATCAACCCTTTCTCGATGCGCTGAGCGCGCGGTAACCCCATGTCTTCACCCGAAAACCTGCCTTCCATCCCCCAGCAGCCCCAGCCCCAGAACGCGCTGGCCCTGCGCCCGAGCGGCGCGCTGCAGACCCAGCTGCTGGCGCAACAGCAAGAGGCCGACGCCCAGGCCGACGGCGAAATCGACCTCAAGGCGATCTTGCGCACACTGCTGAAGCACAAATGGACCATCGTGGGCACCACGGCGCTGTGCACCCTGGCGGCCGTGGTCTACACCCTGCGCGTGACCCCGCAATATGAGAGCGCAGCGCTGATGCAGATCGACCGCACGGCGCAGAAGGTGGTGGGCTTCAGCAACGAGGTGGAGGTGGACCAGGGCGCTGCGTCTGACCAGTTGCAGCTGCGCACGCAGATCGAGCTGCTCAAGAGCCGCAGCCTGACCGAGCGCGTGATCGACGAGATGGGGCTTTACAAGCCGGTGGCGCCGGGCGAGCTGCCCGAGGCCGCGGCGATCGCAGAGGAGCTGTCGATGACGCCGCGCGTGCTGCGCGACCGCCTGCAGGCGCAGGGGCTCAACCTGCGCGACCTGCAGGACGAGGCGCGCCGCGATGCTGCCTGCTGGTGGCTGCGGCATTCCGATGCCGGGTTGGCCGAGGTCGCGCAGGGCTGCGGCTTCTCCGAGCAGTCCGCCTTCCAGCGCGCCTTCCGTCGCTGGACCGGGCAGGCGCCGGCGCAGTGGCGCGAGGCGGCCGGGCGCTAGGAGGGAAGCTCTGAAAAAGTCCGTTCGTGCTGAGCCTGTCGAAGCATGGGCGGACTTTCCCCACTGACGGTCAACGAGTTGCCGCCACCCCCTTCGACAGGCTCAGGGCGAACGGCAACTGAATCAGACGTTCCTGGCGGTGTATCTTTGCGGTGGGCCCAGCCCAGAGGGGGAACCATCATGTCCGAACGCGAAAACGAGCAGTTCGTCCGCCGCTGGATCGCGGAAGCCTGGAACCAGCGCAACGAGGAGGTCGTCCGTCAGGGCTTCCATCCGGAGGCGATCGCTCACCTCGAAGGGACCGAGGATGCGCGAGGGCCGGAGGCGCTGCTCGGGCAGTTCCGGCTGCTGTTCGGCGCCTTCCCGGACATCCACGTCGTCATCGACGATCTGATCGCCAAGGATGATGTCGTGGTGATGCGCTGGTCCTTCACCGGCACCCATCTCGGCGACAGCCTGGGTCCGCCGACCGGCCGCGCCGTCGCGGCCGACGGCCTGACCTGGATGCGCTTCCGCGACGGCCAGATGGTTGAGGGCTGGGACCGCTGGAATCAGGGGTTGCTGTTGCAACGGCTGCAGGTGCCGTAGTTCAGTAGTGGGTAGCGAGCGAAGCGAAATCACCTTTCGTGACTAGTGAACTATCCAAGACTGAGGAGTTCCGCTCCTGTCGAGCACAACCACTGCGTCAGTGTCTCCAGTCCTCGATAGGGCAACCTGCTCGGCGTCGCTAAGGGTTGTGCAGACCTTTACGGCCCTAGCGGATCCATGCTTCGTCACGCGCCAAGTCGACCAATTTGGAGAAACCGGTTGAATTGTGAACATGCCTATTGCGTTAGCAAAGGGTGCATTTGCGAGCGGTCTTGTTCTGCTGTTGACCATCGTCTTCGCTGCTGAGGCCAGCACATCAAAGCCTAGTGCTATTGCATAGGCATTTCGGGCATGGTCGGCCAGTGTAGTGGCTGCCACCTGATGCGAGGCGACGTGCGCCGCAGCATGTCTTTCGAGTGAAATTTTCTTATATTGCTCTTGCACTAACGTAATGCCGCCAAAATTTGCCTTAATGCATATGTGGCGAATTGCTTCCCATGGTTCATTGACCCCCAAGGCCGCTAACAGCGCTTTAATATCTTCTCCGGAAACATTTGACTTGTCTCGGCCAAAAGAATAATCCGAGAAGCCGTAGGCGGTTTGTTTGTCCACGCTTCCTAAGAAGGCGGCTTCTGCTTGAATGATTGATATGGCATCAGCCGTTTTCATGTATCGGACCTTGTTCGAAAGCCCTTCGATAACGCTGACGGTTAAGTGTTTCTGGATGCCTTCAGGCAAGTTGGCAAGTGGCACCAGATTCGGCCGGATGTCGCGGAGAATTTCCAGGGATCGACTTCGAATGAAACCCTCAAGCGCTGAGAAGGTCATGACGGCCAAGCCGTTTCTAAGTAAGCGCGCTCGTTCATTGTGGGGTGTTGCCCCCATGCCTACGTCTAGTATCACTGGTTCCGTGAACGCAGATGACAATGCCGCATAGGCTTGCAAGAAGTTATTTCTGGCGACAGACATGCGCTATTTGCCGCAAATCTCGATGAGAGCGTCCGAAATCTTCTCTATTCGATATTTAACATTTGATTTGTTATTGGTCGCAACACGGACCGAACTGTCGAAGCGTTCGTCGGAGGACAACGCCTTGACTCTATTTATGGCTGCAGCCTTTTTGGTAATAACCCTTTGGAACTGCGTAGCACTCAATCTACTAACTGCCACCATCTGGGCGTCATACATTCCCGCCAAGAATTGGTTTCGTATTACACCCGCCTCGTAGCGCTTAAATGCGTCGTCGCCCCACAACTCTGAGCATCGCGCCAACGCGCTGAGATACTTCTTCTTGTAAGTGGCACACGTTTTGGGGTCGGCATCTTTATGGTCCGCCATGAACGAATCCATTGACCGCCTGTAGTCGCCCTCAAAGTTCTGCCACTTCTCCTGAATCGTGAAGAACCTAAGGACATACTCAACGTCTTCCATGTTTAAGTAAGTGGGCTCCTTCAGTGTTTTAATCTTTAATTGCTGCCTCAGGAAGGGCGTCGAAGCTAGCCTAAATAGGAGGTCGTTCAGTCCTCCCCTATAAAGCGCATTGCGAATTTCCTGCGGTTCAAGTGGCTCCCCGCCAGTATTTAGTCGGGTGAACACCTCATATTTGAGCTCTGGATCCGACTGCTTTAGGAGAGTCACTGCTCTAAGGTATGGACGTATCTTCAATGCGTTCTCCAAGTCTTTTGGCAGATCTTTGAAGTACGCGCCCTCCAATTCCTTAAACTTCGCCAGATCCGTGAGCCTGATCTTGTTGCGCATAAACTTAGCTATAGTCGTTATGCGCTGCTTTCCATCGATTACGGTGTAAGTCCCGAAATCCTCTTCGGCAAGGTACACAGGTGGAATCGGTATGTTTAACAAGAAGGATTCAATCAACGCGGATTGTCCGGCTGGCGTCCAACGCTCTCTGCGCTGGTAGCTAGGCTGGGTGTCGATGGCGCTTGATTCGACCATCGCAGCGACCGATTCAAGAGACAGATCGGAGGCTTGTAGTACTAGGCGATCCTGAGCCTTGTTGAACTGTTTGACGACGGCAGTTTCGTTTATCACTGATATGCCCTTTTGTCTTTCAGCGCGGGGCGCAAGGTCCCCCTAGTCTGCTGTCATGCGGAAATTCTTTTATGCCCGCACGGCGTAAATGAGTTTGATCTTTGGCACTAACGGCTCGTTTGAACCTGCTCCGATAGGTCAAACGCTACTAGTACTACCCCCGAAGTAGTGAGTTTGCTGTCACTAGACCTATTTCGCCAACCCCGGATAGTCCGTATACCCCGTCTCGCCTTCCGAGTAGAACGTCGACGGATTTGCCGCATTCAGTTCCGCGCCCTTGGCAAAGCGATCCGGCAGATCCGGATTCGCGATGAACGGCACCCCAAACGCCACCGCATCCGCCTTGCCGGCCGCGATCCATTCGCTGGCCTGTTCGCGGGTGAATTTCTCGTTGGCGATCACCGGGCCGCCGAAGGCTTCCTTCATGCGGAACGCGAGGCTGTCGTCGCCGACGTACTCGCGCAGGAACAGGAAGGCGACGCCGCGCTGGCCGAGTTCGCGGGCGGCGTAGGTGAAGGTGCTGGCGGGGTCGGAGTCGCCCATGGTGTGGAAGTCGCCGCGCGGGGCGAGGTGCACGCCGACGCGGCGCGGGCCCCAGACGGAGATGATGGCGTCGACCACTTCCAGCAGCAGGCGCGCGCGGTTCTCGATGCTGCCGCCGTAGCCGTCCTGGCGCTGGTTGCTGCTGTCCTGCAGGAACTGGTCGATCAGATAACCGTTGGCGGCATGCAGCTCGACGCCGTCGAAGCCGGCGGCCTTGGCGTTCTCGGCGCCGCGGCGGAAGTCCTCGACGATGCCCGGGATCTCGGCAGTCTCCAGAGGACGCGGCACCGGATGCGCGCGCTTGGGCCGCATCAGGCTGACGTGGCCGCCGGCGGCGAGGGCGCTGGCGCTGACCGGCGGCTGGCCGCCGTGGTACTCGGGATCGGAGATGCGGCCGACGTGCCAGAGCTGCAGCAGGATGCGGCCGCCGCGGGCATGCACGGCCTGCGTCACGCCGCGCCAGCCCTCGGTCTGCTCGGCAGACCAGATGCCCGGCGTCTTCGGGTAGCCCACGCCCTGGGCGCTGACCGAGGTGGCCTCGGCGATGATCAGGCCGGCGCCGGCACGCTGGGCGTAGTACTTGGCCATCAGCGCGGTGGGCACGCGGCCCTCGCCGGCGCGGTTGCGCGTCAGCGGGGCCATGACGATGCGGTTGGGCAGGGCGAGATCGCCGAGGCTGAGGGGGGCGAAGAGGCTGGTCATGAGCGGCTCGAAAAATGGGGCGGCAGGCCGGCATCTTAGTGCAGTGGCGCCGGGTCCCGACTCCCTCGTTCCGGGCAGGTGCCCAGCGCGGCGGAATTCGACTAGCCTTGAGTGCCCATCATCCGGAGCCTTGGATTCCATGATTGTCTTCATCACCGGCGCCAGCAGCGGTTTCGGCGCCGCCATCGCCCGGCGTTTCGCCCAGTCCGGTCACCGGCTGGTGCTGGCGGCGCGGCGCATGGAGCGGCTGCGCGAACTGGCGGTTGAACTGCCGGTGCCGACACACCTGGTCGAACTGGATGTGCGCGACCGCGCGGCGGTCGATGCCGCGGTGGCGGCGCTGCCGCCGGAATTCGCGGCGGTGGACCTGCTGGTCAACAATGCCGGCCTCGCGCTGGGACTGGCGCCAGCGCAGCAGGCGAACCTCGATGACTGGGAGCAGATGGTCGACACCAACATCAAGGGCCTGATGTACGTCACCCGCGCGCTGCTGCCGGGCATGGTGGCGCGCAGCCGCGGCCACGTGGTCAACATGGGCTCGATCGCGGCGGAATGGCCGTACCCGGGCGGCAACGCCTACGGCGGTACCAAGGCCTTCGTGCGGCAGTTCTCGCTGAACCTGCGCGCCGACCTGCTCGGAACGCCGCTGCGGGTCACCGACATCGAGCCGGGCCTGGCCGGCGGCACCGAGTTCTCCAACGTGCGCTTCCACGGCGACGATGCGCGCGCCGCCAAGGTCTACGACGGCGTCACGCCGCTGTCGCCGGAGGACATCGCCGAGACCGTGCATTGGGTGGCGACGCTGCCGGCCCACGTCAACGTCAACACGCTGTCGCTGATGCCGGTGTGCCAGGGCTTCGGCCCGCTGGCCGTGCACCGCCCGGGCTGAGCATGGGCCAGATCGTCGAGATGCCGCTGTTTCCGCTGGGCACGGTGCTGTTCCCGGAAGGCCGGCTGCCGCTGCGCATCTTCGAGCAACGCTACGTCGACATGACCAAGGCCTGCATCCGCGACGATGCACCCTTCGGCGTGGCGCTGATCCGCGCCGGCGTCGAGGTCGGCCAGCCGGCGATTCCATGGGACATCGGCTGCAGCGCGCGCATCGCCGAGTGGGAGGTACCGAGCCCCGGCCTGTTCAACCTGCTGGCGCGCGGCGAAACCGTGTTCCGCATCCTCGATCGCTGGACCCAGTCCGACGGCCTGCTGATGGGCCGCGTCGAGCTGCTGGAGCCGCTGCCGTCGCAGCCCTTGCCGGAGCGCTACGCCGCGCTGGGGCAGTTGCTGGACAAGCTGGTCGAGGAAGTGGGGGCGGAGGTATTGCCGCAGCCGCTGCGACGCGACGATGCGGTCTGGGTCGGCCGGCGTCTCACCGAAATGCTGCCGGTGCCACCGGAGGCCAGGCAGAAGATGCTGGAGGCTGGCGATGTCCTGACGCTGCTCGACGGCGTCGAGCGTTTGCTCAAGCGTTTGGGCGAAGATGCCTGAGGCTTGGGTTGGCTCTGATCAAGTTACCGTTCACCCTGAGCTTGTCGAAGGGTGGGCCGCAACTCGTTGACCGGCCGTGGGGAAGTCCGTCCGTGCGTCGACAGGCTCAGCACGAACGGATTTTTCAGACATTCCTGGCGGCCGTAGCCCGGGTGCAACCCGGGAACGCTCCTCGCAGCGGATAGCGACCCCGGATTGCATCCGGGCTACACCCTGATTCAGCCCGGCAGGACGCGCGCCTGCCCGTTCTCCACCACGAAACGCGCCAGCGTGCTCGCACCGCTGGCCGCATCACGCACGTCATCCACCACGCGGAACGCCACGTCCAGACGCTCACGCACCAGCTCGCACATCACGTAGCCGCGCTTCCGGCTGTCGAAGAATTTCACATGCGGGTTTTCCGGCAGCATCGCCGCGAAGCGCTCGTAGGGCACGCCGTTGGAGCTGATCGAGCTGCCGGTGAATTCCGTCGCCACCGGCGGCGCGTCCGCGGCCAATGACAGCTCGGTCGCCCAGAACGAATGGATGTCGCCGCCGATCACCACCGGATTTGGCGTACGGCTGCCGGCGAGCTGGCGCAGGATGCGTTCGCGTGCCGCGGGGTAGCCGTCCCAGCCGTCGGTCCAGCTGCCGTACTCGGGGCCGGGTGCCTGGTCCAGCGGTGCCATCAGCATCGACTGCGCGATGAAGTTCCAGCGCGTTTCCGTGATACCGAGCCCGTGCAGGAACCAGTTTTCCTGCGTGGGGCCGAGCATGGTCTGCGCCGGATCGCGCAGCGCCTCGCATTGCGTCACCACCTGGCCGCCGCGCTTCTCCGCCGTGCCGCAGGCCTGGTCGCTGCGGTACTGGCGCGTATCGAGTACATGGAAGCCGACCAGGTCGCCGAAGCTGCTGCGCTGGTACAGCAGCAGGCTGGGGCCGGTGGGGCGCAGGTAACGGCGCAGCGGCATGTGTTCCCAGTAAGCCTGGTAGGCGGCGGCGCGGCGCAGCAGGAAGCGGTCTTCGGATTCCTCGTCCTGGCCGTGCGTGCCGGCGTAGTCGTTGTCGACCTCATGGTCATCCCAGCACAGCAGCCAGGGGCAGGCGGCGTGGGCGGCGCGCAGGTCGGCGTCGAGCTTGTAGCAGGCGTGGCGGTTGCGGTAGTCCGCCAGGCTGTGCGGTTCTCCGGCTTCGTGCTGGCGTACGCCGCCGGCAGAGGATGATTCGTAGATGTAGTCGCCCAGGTGCAGGACCAGGTCGGGATGATCGGCGACCAGGTGGCGGTACGCGCTGTAGTAACCCTGCTCGTAGTGCTGGCAGGAGGCGTAGGCGAAGCGCAGTGACGCCAGCGTGGCGCCCGCCGCCGGCGCGGTGCGGCTGCGGCCGACCGGACTCCGCGCATCGCCCCAGCGGAAGCGATACCAGTACCAGCGATCTGGCGCGAGGCCCTGCACCTCGACGTGTACCGAATGCGCCCAGGCCGGCTCGGCGACGGCGGTGCCGGCGCTGACAATGCGCTGGAAGCCCTCGTCATGCGCGACTTCCCAGCTCACCTCGACCGCGCTCTGCGGCATGCCGCCGCCCTGCAGCGGCTGCGGCGCGAGGCGTGTCCAGATGACGAAGCCATCCGGTTCGGGATCGCCGGAGGCGATGCCCAGCGTGAATGGATCGGCGGTGGGCGCGAGCACCACGGGCCGCGTGGCGCAGGCGCTGTTGCCCAGCGCGAACAGGCCGGCCGAGGCCAGCAGCAGGCGACGGCGTCGGGCGTCGATATCGTCGTGATGCATGCGGCGATCCTCGGCGACGCGCGTGACAGGCGCGCGTCAGGGCGTGCAGACCTTCTCGGGTATCGAGCAGATCACCATGCCGCTGCAGTACCAGCGCTCGCGCCGCTCCACCACCAGCGGATCGGTGCGGCCTTCCACGGTGATCTTGCGCGACTCGGCCGCATCGTGAGTGCAATTGACCGCGGAGATCGCCGGATCGCCGAGGTCCATGCAATAGCGGTTGGCCTCGACCTGCAGCAGCTGGCGCGCGTGTGGCTCCGACTTGAAGCTGATGAAGCCGCCGGTGCGGCCCTGCTTGGGCACTTCGCGGCAGCCGGGCGGCGCATCGGCGGCCAGCGCCAGGGTCGTGGTGCAGAGCAGCAGGGCAAGGGCCTGGATCGCAACGCGCATGGCAATTCCCCGATCGGGTGGTTGGCCCATCATGGCCCCGGGCTTGGTGCTTGTAAACGCAGGATTTTCTCGCGGCCCTGCGGCGGCCCAAGGCGCAAGGTCT
Organism: Solimonas sp.; assembly: GCA_035476855.1. Taxonomy (GTDB): domain Bacteria; phylum Pseudomonadota; class Gammaproteobacteria; order Nevskiales; family Nevskiaceae; genus Solimonas_A. The sequence goes on from DATILC010000292.1 coordinate 8,996, forward strand.
ACCGCATATGAGGGGTGAAGCGCGCCGCCGGCCTTGCCATATTTGAAAAACATTGTTGACGAAATGTTTTGAATGTCGACAATCCCATCATCCAGGGCGGCCGTGGGGCCGCGTCAGCGAGGGCAGGGCAGATGAATACCGACAACCGCAAGGGTGGCGAACTCAACGCGCAGGCAGAGACGCTGAAGCGCAGTTCCGCCGCCACCGCGCAGCGCAACCTGCAGACCATCCCGCGCCATGCCGACGGCTCGCCGCGTTACGCGCGCGGCTGGCACATGGTCGGCTGGAGCGACGAGTTCCCGGCCGGCGAGCCGGTGCCGCGCGACTACTTCGGCATGCGCCTGGCCTTCTTCCGTGGCGAGGACGGCAAGATGCGCTGCCTCGACGCCTTCTGCCCGCACCTGGGCGCGGACCTGTCGGCCGGCAAGGTCTTCGGCAACAACCTGCAGTGCCCGTTCCACAAGTGGAAGTACAGCGGCGACAACGGCAAGTGCGTCGAGATCCCGTACTGCGACAAGATCCCGGGCAAGGCGAAGACGCGCTCCTTCGAGACGCTGGAAATCAACGACACCGTGCTGATCTGGTTCGACCCGGAGGGTGGCGCGCCGGACTACGACATCCTGCCGCTGGAGGACTACAACGCCAAGGGTTGGACCCAGGGCTGGCGCCGTTTCAAGATCACCATCAAGACGCACCCGCGCGAGGTGATCGAGAACACCGTCGACAAGGGCCATTTGCTGCCGATCCACGGCTACGACGTCGACACCTGGCTGCCGGTCTGGGACGGCCACATGACCGGCGAGCTGATGTGGGGCAAGCACACGCGCCTCGCGGCGGACGCGCAGGACGACAAGCTCTACGTGCGCTCGCTGACCTTCGGGCCGGCCTACCAGTACACCTGGCAGGCGCAGGATTCGAAGATGTTCGACTCGGCGATCCTCACCGCCTGGTGCCCGATCGACGAGAGCACGATCGAGTACTGGTTCGGCGTGATCGTGAAGGCCAATGCCGCGGACTTCCCGCCGGAGCACCTGGAAGCGGCTGCGCAGGGTTACTGCGAGGCCTCGTACCAGGCCTTCATGGAAGACGTGTTCATCTGGGAGCGCAAGCTGTTCCGGCCGGAGCCGACGCTCTGCGCCAATGACGGCCCGATCGCCAAGCTGCGTCGCTGGTACACGCAGTTCTATACCGACCGCGCGCAGGTCGACAACAGCATGTTCCGCAACAGCAACCGCAAGTGGACCGTGCACGACCTGCGCGACAACACCGCAGGAGTGCTGGCCGCGCAGGGCACTGATTGATGAGCACGCCGTTGCTGCAGTTGCAGGAGCGGACCGGGCCCTCGACGCCCGATCCGCGCCCGGCGATTCCCAACGGCTGGCTTGGCATCGGCTACTCGCGCGAGGTCGGCGTGGGGCAGCTGCTGTCGCGCCATATCCTCGGCCGCGACCTGGTGCTGTTCCGCGGCAACAGCGGGCAGCTCAGCGTTGCCGATGCCTATTGCCCGCATCTCGGCGCGCACCTCGGTGGTGGTGAAGTGGTGGGCGACTGCCTGCAGTGCCCGTTCCACCACTGGAAGTTCGCTGCCGATGGCGCCTGTGCCGAGGTGCCGTACTGGAAGGTGGTGCCGAAGACGCGCCTGAATACCTGGCCGGTGCGCGAGATCAACGGCTTCGTCTTCGTCTGGCATCACGCCGGCGGCGCGGCGCCGGGCTGGGAGATTCCGCCGCATCCCGCGGTCGATGACAGCGCCTATGCCTTCATCACCACGCGCGAGCACCTGTTCCGCGGCCATCCGCAGGACATCTCGGAGAACGGCGCCGACTTCGCTCACTTCATCGCGATCCACGGCTGGGACGGCGTCAAGCTGAAGTTCACGCCCGAGGGCCATACCTATCGCGTCGGCTACGACACAGAAGGTGTGGATACCGGCTACGGCGAGGCTGGCGCGGTGGAGGTGGATTCGCTGGCGGTGGGCCCCGGCTATACCTACACGCACTACACCGGCGAACGCGACTGGCTGATGATCAGCTGCTTCACGCCGGTCGATCCGGGCATGGTCTACCTGCACCAGATCTACTACGCGCGGCGTGACCTGTCGCCGCAGCTGATGCGCACGCTGATCGATGCGGTCGACGCCGAGTGGTGCAAAGACATCCGCATCTGGGAGGGCAAGGCCTACTGGGATGCGCCGGCGGTGGTCGGCGGCGACGGGCCCATCGGCCAGTTCCGACGCTGGTACCAGCAGTTCTATGTCTGAGCAGCCGCTGCGCGTGATCCACTGCGGGACCGGCGTCGCCGGCATGCAGGCGCTGCGCGCGATCCTCGCGCGCGAAGACCTGCAGCTGGCGGGGCTGCTGGTGCACGGCGACAAATACGACGGGCAGGATGCTGCAGAGGTCGCAGGATCGGGCACCGTTATCGGCGTGCTGGCGACGCGCGATTTCGACGCGATCCTGCGGACGACCGCCGATGTGGTCTGCTGGATGCTGCTGCTGCCGGACCTCGACCGCATCTGCGCGCTGCTGGCCTCGGGAAAGAGCGTCGTGACCACCGCGGGCCTGATGTTCCCCGGCTGGCATTCGTCGGAAACGCAGGCGCGCATCGATCGCGCCTGTGAGGAAGGTGGGAGCAGTTTCCACGTCACCGGCATCAACCCCGGCTGGGTCGACGAGGTGCTGCCGCTGACGATGTCGGCGCTGACCCGCGAGATCCGCCGCATCCACATCCTCGAATACGCCGACTGCTCGAAGTACCCGGCGCCGCACATCCTCAGCATCATGGGCTTCGGTCGCAGCGAGGAAGACATCCGCGAGGGTCGCTTGCCGGACCTGGCGGTGATGCGCGAGTTCTTCACGCAGTCGCTGGCGGCGCTGGCGCATGGCCTCGGCGTGACGCTCGATGCGATCAGCGACACGCGCGAGTACGCCTTCGCACCGCAGGCCTATGACATCGCTGCCGGTCACATCCCGGCCGGCAGCATTGCCGGCCAGCGCTGGCGCTGGACAGGCTCGGTCAACGGCGTCGAGCGCATCGTGCAGGAAACCTACTGGATCACCGCCTTCGATCTCGGCGAGGGCTGGCCGGCGAGCGGCGCGATCGCCAACGACACGCAGTGGCGCGTGACGCTGGAGGGTGCACCCTCGTTGCGCTGTACCTTCGAGCCGCGCCATAGCTTCCTTGGCCGTGCGCTGGAAACGGTGCCCGACTACAACCCCTCGGGCCTGGCCACCGCGATGGTGGCGGTCAACCGTCTCGCCGCCGTGCACGCCGCAGCGCCGGGCCTGGTGACCAGCGCCGCGCTGTCGCTGCCGCGCGGGAGGCCACTGCCATGATGCGCAACTCGCCGTATCCGAAGTGGGATGTGTTCTTCCTGGTCGTGTTCGCGCTGTTCGTGCTCGTCGCCTTCGTGCACGAGCCGCTGTTCTACCTCTACTGCGGCTGGGACGGCCTGAAGCACGACAGCTGCACCAACGACACGGTCGCGGCGATCTGGAAGGGCTACGCGCAATACGACCCGGTCTACTTCGACATGCCGCGCTGGATGGCGCTGATGATCGGCTTCGACACGGTGCTGCTGAGCCCGTTCTATGTCTGGTCGGTATGGGCGTTGTGGCAGGGCAGGGTCGACGAGCCCCTGTACCGCAGCGTCGCCTTCGCGGTCTGCGGCGCGCTGATCTACGCGATGGTGCTGTACCTCAGTTGGGAAGTGCTGGAGGCCGACACCTGGGGCACGGCGCTGGTCCCGGTGATCCTCTACAACATTCCCTGGGGCCTGGTGCCGCTGATGTACTGCGTGCGCCTGTACAAGGGGGCGAAGCTGGCCGGGGCAGGGGCATGAAGAAGCTGCGCGTGATCCAGTACGCCACCGGCGGTGCCGGAGTCCAGGCGATCCGCGGCATCGCCGCGCATCCGCAGCTGGAACTGGTCGGCCTGCTGGTGCACGACAAGGCCAAGGTCGGGCGCGACGCCGGCGAGCTGGCGGGCATCGCGCCGCTGGGCGTGAAGGCCACCGATGACGTCGAGGCGATCCTGAAGATGGACGCCGACTGCGTCAGTTACATGGCGCTGTGGAACGACATCGACCTCACCTGCCGCCTGCTGGAATCCGGCAAGAACGTCGTCACCACCGCCGGCCTGCTGTATCCGAAGTTCTTCGGCCAGGAGCTGGTCGACCGTCTGGAAGCCGCCTGCCGCAAGGGCGGTGTCTCGGTGCACGGCACCGGCATCAATCCTGGCTTCTCCGGCGAGGTGCTGCCGCTGACGATGTCGGTGCTGAACCGCCGCATCGAGCGCATCTTCGTGCAGGAATTCGCCGACTACCGCACCTACGATTCACCCGAGGTGAATCACGGCCTGCTCGGCTTCGGCCGGCCGGTCGACGAGGTGCTGGCGAACAAGCATCCGAACTTCGACCTGGCGATGCAGTTCTTCCACCAGTCGATCGCGATGGTTGCGGACGGGCTGGGCGTGCAGCTGGAGCGCATCGATCAGGACGTCGACTACGCGATCACGCCGGGCGGCGCGCGCATCGCCTCGGGCCCGATCCCGGCGGGCACGATCGGCGGCATGAAGGTGCGTTTCTCCGGCATCGTCGCCGGGCGTGCGATGCTCGTGATCGAGCTGACCTGGGTCGCCACCTACGATCTCGGTCCCGGCTGGCCGGGGCCGGAGGACGCCAGCAACGACACGCAGTGGAGCGTGACGATCGAGGGCGAGCCCTCGCTGCGCTGCAGCTTCGAGCAGGCCTACAGTTTCGAAGGGCCGGACTCGCGGCAGTCGCATACCGAACCGGCGATGATCTGCACCGCGCAGCACGCCGTGAATGCCATTCCCTATGTTTGCGCGGCGGCACCCGGCATCCGTACTTTTCTCGACCTGCCGCTGATGGCAGGCCGACCCATCTGGAACTGAGGAGAAAGCCCATGAGTCGTTACGACCGCAAGAAGGGCGTCGAGCTGTTCAACGAGGTGTACTGCGGCAAGGTGCCGCTGCCGGCCGGGGAGGGCGAGAGCCCGTTCCTCGACTACATGCTGGAGACCTTGTTCGGCACGCTCTGGGCCGACGCGACCTTGTCGATCCGCGATCGCCGCCTGCTGCTGATCGGCGCGATCGCCGCACAGGGCGATCCGACGACGTTGACCATCCAGCTGCGCTCGGCGCTGCTGCGCGACGAACTGACGCCGGCGCAGCTCGATGCGCTGTCGGTGTTCCTGACCCAGTACGTCGGTTATCCCAAGGGCTCGCAGCTGTTCATGGTCTGCAATGCCGTGAAAGCCGAAGTCGCCAACCAGAAGGGCTGAAACATGAATACCGCAAACACGACCGCTGCCGCGGCCGGCCGCCGCCGCATCCCCGGCTACTGGTTCTCGCAGAATCCGGACAAGGCCTGGGGCGAGAAATTCTTCCTGAGCTTCCTGCCGGTGTTCCTGGTGTTCAACGGCGTGGTGCAGCAGATGGGCTGGCTCGACACCGGCAATTTCTGGAACATCACCCAGAACGTCCTGATGTGGATTCCCTACTGCGTGCTGCTGCCCTGGTGGCTGCGCCGCAACAGCGGCGTGCCGGCCACGCAGAGCTACTGGTTCAAGTTCAACGTCTACATGGCGGTCTACGTGTTCTGGTGCACCTACTTCCACACCGAATACTTCTTCTCGGTGTTGGGCATCCGTTACCGCTTCCCCGAGGTGACGATGTACTTCGACTCGGCCCTGCTGGGGCCGGCCGAGGCGACCGCGCGCGAGACCTTCCAGAAGATCCCGCCGAGCATGTACCTCAATGCGATCGCCTTCTTCATCGTCTACCACACTGCCTCGGTGCTGATCATGCGCCGCGTGCGCACGCTGACGCCGAACGCCTCGCCGCTGCTGGGCAAGCTGCTGTGGGCGCTGACGGTGGCGGTCACGGCCTACTTCTTCGCCTGGGCCGAGACCTTCTTCTACGTCACCGACGGCATTAAGCAGCACGTCTGGTACGTCGACATGGCACGCATGCTGACCATCGGCTCGGTCTGCTACATGCTCTACTTCCTGGTCAGCTTCCCCAATGTCTACCGGCTGGACGAGGAGGCGAAGGGCGAGCGCTGGAGCATCTACCGCACGGCGATGGAGGCCTCGGCGGTGAGCATGGTGATCCTGTTCCTGCTCGACCTGTTTGCCTGGGTATACGGCCCGATCGTCTGAGATTCTTGCCCCCTCTCCCGCTGCGACCGAAGGAAGTCCCCGTGGGACGGGAGAGGGGGCTGTCCGTTCCTGACCCCCTGGCGGGGCGGATTTACCCCTGTGCCGAGGCCACGGCTTTCCTATAGTGGGCTTCCGTCCCCAGGATCGCCGCCGATGCCGACGAAGAAAACAGCCGCACCCCAGAGCCTGCATGCCTTCCGCGATGACGCGCTGGCCGATCACGATGCCGTCGCCCTGGCTGCGCTGATCGAGTCCGGCGAAATCTCGGCGCGCGAAGCCTGCGCTGCGGCGATCGAGCGGGCGCGGGCGGTGGGCGCTCTCAACGCGGTGCAGCACGAGGCCTACGAGCTGGCCCTGCGCCGTGCCGCGCAACCGCGCGCCGGCGTGTTCGCCGGCGTGCCGAGCTTCGTCAAGGACAACACCGATGTCGCCGGCATGCCGACCTGCCACGGCACCGC
>DATILC010000293.1:0-20687 GCA_035476855.1 Solimonas sp.
CCGCGACTTCGAGATCTTCGTCTCGCTGCCGCGGCAGCTGCGCCCGGGCAGCAACTGCGCCGCGGTCATCGCGCTCGACGCCAACAGCACCTGGTCCTGCGTCTCGGAAATCGCCACGCGCATGGCACGGGCCGGCGAGATCGACGACGTCATCACCGTAGGCATTGGCACGCCCCGGACCGAGGGCGATGTCGCCTTCGGCCTGCGCCGCTTCGAAGAACTCTCGCCGCCTGCTGGCGAAGTCGCCTTCCAGGGTGACCTGGGGCGCTTCTTCCTGTCGATCTTCGCAACGTTCGGCCTCGACGCGCGCAAGCACTTCGGCCTGGCACCGCTGTTTCACCGCTTCCTGTCCGAAGAATTGCTGCCGATGCTGTTGCGCACGCTGCCCATCGATCCCGCACGCCTTTGCCTGGTTGGCCACTCCGCCGCGGGCACCTACGCCGCATACGAGATCGCACAGCCGGATAGCCTCTTCGCAGGCGTCGCCGTACTGAGCCCCGGCGTCCGCATCAGCGATGACTGGATGCTCAAGGCCGATGGCGGCCTGGGCGGCATCGCCCACCGCAAGCAGGTCTTCGTCGCGATCGGCGGTGCGGAGCGGGACAACGCCTTCAACAAGCTTGCCGGCATTCCGCTGTCGGAGCGCTACGCCGATGCACTCCGACAGCAGGGGGCAGGCGACAACATCGACTATGCCTGCCTGGATGGCGAGACCCATACCACGGCATTCGCCCGCGCCTACGCCCTGTTTCTTGCGCGCCGTTTTGCCAGGACCGAGGAGGAAACAATCTGATGGAACTGTTCAAGCTGAAAATCCTGCGCTGGCTCGCCCCGCTGATGGTGCGCTTCAAGTGGCGCGGCAGGGTTCCTCCCGGCGTCGTGGCGGAGCCGCTGCAGATCGTCTCGGGCGAAACCAGCGTTCCTGCGCGCTGCTACAGGCCGGAAGGCGCCGCCGGCCCCTTGCCGGTGATCCTCTACTTCCATGGCGGCGGCTGGGTAGGCCTCGACCTCGACACCCACGACCCGCTGTGCCGCGATCTCTGCCGCCACAGCGGGCACATGGTCATCTCGGTGGACTATCGCATCGCGCCGGAGCATCCGTTTCCGGCCGGCGTGCAGGATTGCCTGGGCGCGCTGGACTGGCTGGTGCAGAACGCCGCAGGCCTCGGCGGTGATGTATCGCGCCTCAGCGTGGCGGGGGACAGCGCCGGCGGCAACCTCGCCGCTGTCGTCGCCCTCGAGGCGCGCCGGCGCCATCCCGGCGTCCTGAAGGGCCAGATCCTGATCTATCCGGCCACCGACCACCCCGCCCATGCGGACTGGCCGTCCTACAGGAGCCATGGCGGCAAGGAGTATCCGCTCACACTGGAAGGCATGAAGGACCTCTGGCGCTTGTACACCACCAACAGTTCCCTGTGGCCGACCGGCGCCGGAAGCCACGACCTTGCCACTCCCTACCGCGTCCAGGATCTCGGCGGCCTGCCGCCCGCGCTGCTGCTGATCGCGGAAGAGGACCTGCTGCGCGACGAAGGCATTGCCTACGGACAGCGCATGCAGGAGGCCGGCGTCAGCGTGCAGGTGAAGACCTACCCCGGCCAGAAGCACGGCTTCATCGGCATGGAGCCGACCGAGGCCCACCTCCAGGCCATGGCCGACGTCAAAGCCTGGACGCAGGGACTGCATGCCTGAACCCTTGAACGGCCTCGGCCCTCCAGGGTGGTCCAGGCCAAGGTCGATCGGGCAGTGAGACAACGGAGCAATGTCTTGCGTCGCAAACTGATTCGCGGTGCCTGCTGGATCATCGCCGTCGTCGTGGCTCTGCTTGCTGCTCTGCTGGCGCATCTCCACGTGGAGGGCCGGCCACCGCAAGTTCGGGCACAGTACGTCGCGATGGGCAGCTCTTTTGCCTCGGGGCCGGCAATTACCGTCCCGGCGGCAGAAAGCCCCTGGTACTGCGCACGCTCGAACGACAACTATGCCCATCAGCTCGCAAGGCTGCGCAAGCTTTCCCTGGTGGATGTCAGCTGCGGCGGCGCGACGACTCACCACCTCCTCGAAGGCGGGCAGCTTCTGCAACCGGCACAGCTCGACGCGGTAACCGCGGAAACGGCGCTGGTCACCGTCACCATCGGCGGCAATGACATCGGCTATCTGGGCAACATCATGGCGCTGGGCTGCGACGAGGCCACGCCTTGGTATATCCGCAAGCTCGGCGCCTGCCGGATTCGCAGCGTCGAAGAGATGGAACAGGCGCTCAAAGGCCTACTGTCCAGACAGACTGCGATCGTCAGGGAAGTCCGCCGCAGAGCGCCAGACGCAAGGGTGATCCTTGTGAATTACCAGACCGTGCTTCCCGACAGTGGCACCTGCGCGCGTCTTGGCCTCGCAGAGGAGGAAGTGGCGCAGATGCGGGGGATCGCAGGAAAGCTCGCCGAGATCACACAAGCGGCGGCCGACGCCAGCGGTGCACTGTTGATGGACGCTGCACAGCTGACCCATGGCCACGACGTCTGCGCGCTGGATCCATGGATCAACGGGATGCACCCGCCGGATGGGCTCCTGGGAGCGCCCCTGCATCCCACCCTCGAGGGGATGGCCGCAGTCGCCCAAGGTCTGAATGTGCTGCTGGGTGAGATGCCGTAGGCCGCCCGCGGTTCATGGGCCCAGATATGCCGAGAAAATCCTTGCCGCATGCGCCGTCACTTCCCTGATCCTCCTGCCGGTCGGTGCCGGTGCCACGCCCAGCAGCGCCCTCTCATGCAGCTGGCCTTGCACCATTGCCAGAAAGATCTCCGCGTCCCGCTTCGGCTCCGGCGTGCCCAGTCTTGAACACTCCCGGGTCATGACAGCTAGCGCGGAATCAGTGAATTGCCGGGCGAACACCTGCCCCAGGTCCTTGCCGGCCTCCATGTAGGCAATCCGCTGCAGCGCCAGGGACTCGGGCAGCAGACAGCCCTTCAGATAGTTCTCGGCCAGCCGCTGCAGACGCGCCCCCCGTTCAAGGTCGTCGCGAACGCCTTCGAGCAGCAGCGGCTCCACGATCTTGCCGAGATGGTTCAGCGCCGCGCCCAGCAGCCCGGCCTTGTCCTGGAAGTGCCGGTAGAGCGTCTCCTTCGATGTGCTCGCCGATTTCGCCACCGCGTTCATGCTGAACCGGTCGTAGCCGTCCCGCAGCAGCACCTGCAGGGTGTGCAGCAGCAAGTGCTCGGGCAGCCCCTCCTTCATCGGGCGCCCCCGTCGTCTCACCGGCTTGCCGATGCCTGGACTTGTCATGGTCATGCTTTATATCGTACCTTGCGGTTCTGTAAATAGCTCGCCGTCGAAAGACACGCCAGGGAGCGGTCCATGGACAACACCACAGCGCTGCAGCCGGCCTGGGATTTCCTGCTGGAGAACCTGGGCGCGGGATTCATCGGCTCGCCCGCCTTCCTGCTCACCGCCGTGGTGCTCGGTGTCTATGTGCCCGGCATCGTTTTCTCGGTCGTGGATGTGTTCGTGACCCGGCGCATGACGCTGGCCGACAACTGGGCGGTGTACTGGCGCGCGATGAAGTGGTACTCCGCCGCCTACGTGGTCGGCATGGCCCTGCTGCTCAACGTCACCCTGCCCTTTTCCCTTGTCGTGCCCGCTGCCGCGCCCGCCCTGTCCGAGTTCCTGCTCGACCTGCTGCTGTATTTCCTGGTGGGAGATTTCGCCTCCTACGTCTGGCACCGGCTCGAACATGCGCAGGGCCTGTACGCGAGGAAGGTCCACTATTTTCATCACATGGACAAGCCGCCCCTGAGCATCTGGACGGCCATGGTGGTACACCCCGTCGAAGGCATCACCGTGTTCTTCTTCTTCCACATCTACGGCATCTTCGCCGCGATACATCCGCTCACCTTTGCGATTGCGGCCTTCCTGCTGACAGCTGTCACGATGATCACGCACTGCGGCTACCGCCTCCCGGTCTACGACTGGTTCTTCGCCACCGCCACGGGACACAACCTTCACCATACGCGGAGGGAGCCCGTCAACGTCTCGGTCGTGCTGACCCTGTGCGACCGGCTGTTCGGCACCTTCCGGAAGGTTGCTTGAAGCTTCCGTCGTGCGGGCCGCCCGCCTTCAGCCCGAAGCGGACATATGCGATTGCGCAGTTCCACCTTGCTAGCTTGTCCTCTGCGACAGCAAGGACATCGTAATCAGAGTGTCCCGCTGACGCGCGCGATCAGCGTCCGGGGTAGCCTGCGGCCAGTGACAGCGCCACGGCGCGCGGATAGATGCTGCTATGGGTCTCACCCTCGAAGCAGCGGTAACGTACTTCCAGTTGCGGCTGCAGGCCTTGCAGGCGGCGGGCCAGCTCATCGGTATCCGGTATGCCAGCAATGCGATTGAACAGGTTGGTCTTCTCCTCGCTCCCCAGGGTCAGCACGATGCACTCCGCTCTACTGGAGACCGGCTGCGTATCCGGCTGGCGAAGCAGCCAGAAACCGCTGATGCCGACGCCAGGGCTGACCGCGAAGTAGCGGCGAAACGGCGAGTCCTGCTGCATCAGTGCCCACGCCACAAAGGTGCCACCGGCGGAGTGGCCGAGCAGGCCGAGATCATCGCTGTCGATCCGCAGGCTGCCCTGAAGGCGCGGCAGCAACTCGTCCGAAAGGAACTTGAGGAACTCCGGCGCGCGGCCCAGGCGCTCGCGTGCATCCTGTCCGCGCATGGAGTACATCGAGCGCAGGATGCGGCCAAGATCGTCGTTGAAGGCGTAGCCGTCGACCGGCGGCGAGAACTCTTCAAGGCGCCGGAAGCCGCATTCCCTTGGCCCCTCGCTGCGCGGCACGCCGATGCCGATGACGATCAGCTCGTCGATGTCTCCGGCAGCCGCCATGACCGCCGCAGATTCGGCGGCAGTGGAAAACTCTATGGTGGCATCCAACACCACCAGCGCCGGGTAGCGCCGCGTTGCACCCTCTCGATACGAGGCTGGCAGCGCAACGAAGACTTCGAAGTGACGCCCCATCGATTCGGAGTGCAGCAGCCAGGGATTGCCGATGTCGACCGGGCGCGGCGGTGCCTGATTCAGCAGCCGGAATAGCGGCGACAGCCGTTCGAGCACTGCCATCAGCAGAGGCTGACGCAGCGAGGTGACATCCTCGCCGTAGGTCTTGCGGGTGCTCCAGAACTGGCGCAGGCCGTGCAGCAGGGCCGGCAATGCGACGCTGCTGGCAGCGATGTCCTCCAGCGTGTTGACCGAAACCTGCAGATTGCCATTGGCCAGCGTCGCCATCGTCCTGCCGAGTTCGTTCCAGCTTGCCGAGTCCCCCCGCCCGGGATGCTTCCCTGTCGCCGCCGTCAGCGCCAGCCTCCGGGCACTCGTACCGCCCCGCGCCGGATAGCTCAGGCCCTCCGCGGAGCAGCGATCAAAATCCTGCTCTCCGATGATGTAGTGGTCGATGCCGTCGATGCCGCCCAGCATTCCCTGCAGCGCCACGACCGATGCCGCCCCGGCGCCGAACAGTGCCACCTCGCCTGCACCAACCCGATAGTGACTGCAGATCCAGGGCAGGATCTCACTGGAAATTTCCGCAAGCGTTTGCTCGGCGGTATCCGCCGCGCGCTCGCCGCCGCCGTGCTGCAAGCCAACCACGATGGACTCGCGTACCTCGCTGGTGAACGCCATCATCCGGCTCATCTCCACCGCAGAGCCAAACAGACCGTCTGCATCGAGCACGATCACCAGCGGATAGCGGCGGCGCTTGGCGCTGGCATAGGAGTCTGGCAGGGCGATGCGCAGCTCCCGCAGTGCACCGGCCGCAGGGATCGAGCGCCGCTCCACGCCGGGCAGGCGCAGGCAGGCCGCTTCGTCAAGGCTGACCAGAAAGGACCGGCGCAGATCAGAAGTCATAGCTCACCCGCAGGCCGATCACCCTCGGTGTGATGACGGTGTACTGCGCGATCGGTGCGGAGATCGCCACCACCGCACGCTTGTCCATGAGGTTGTCGCCGTACAGCTGCAGGCGCCAGTTTTCACCGCTGATGCCGATGCTGCCCTTCAGTTGGTCGTAGGCGTCGATGACGACGTCGTCAAAGCCCTCGACACGGAAGATCACGCTCTGCTCGTCGATGTAGGAGTAGGTCGCGGAGAGCTCGCCCATCAGGTCGCGCGGCAACGGGATGTTCCAGGCCAGCGTGCCGCTGCCGGTGAACTTCGGATTGTTGGGCAGGCGCGAGCCCTGGATCACGCCGCCGTTCTCGGCGGGCTTGGTGACCTCGCCCTCGTTGTAGCCCAGGTTGATCATCGCCATCAGGCCGATCGGTGTCAGCCAGGTGGTGGCCAGCTCGGCGCCGTACAGCTGGCCGTCGCCGGCGTTGGCCAGGTAACCGAAGTCGATCGGCACGAGACCCAGGTTGGCCTGGCCCAGGACCGTACCCTGCATCGCCTGCCAGTCGATGTGATAGGCGGCGAAATTGGTCACCAGGCTGCCGTCCAGCCAGGTCGATTTCAGGCCGATTTCCTTGTTCCAGACATAGTCCGGCTCGACGATCGGCGGGCCGGCGCCCAGCCCCGCGTAGATGTTGGGTGTGCCGGAACGGAAGCCGCGCGCCACGGTGGCATAGGCCATGTGATCGTCGTTGAGATGCCAGGACAGCGAGACCTTGGGCAGGATGCCGTTGGTCGAGAGCGACTGCGCGAAGTAGATGTGCGCGGTCCGCGCCTCCGGGTCGAGGTTGCGCGGATCGCTGCCGAGCAGGTAGGCCAGCAGGCCGTAGTAGCGCGCGTCGATGTAGAAGGAGATGTCCTCGGTGAAGGCGCGCAGGCCGACGGTCAGCTCCAGATCCGGCACGATCTCCCAGTTGAGCTCGCCATAGGCGGCGATCTGCTCGAAGGTCTCGTCGCCGTAGCCCTCCTCCTGGCGGCCCTGCACCGGGTTGAAGCCGCCGAGCAGCTCATTGACCAGGGCCAGTTGCTCGACGTCCGGCACGCTGTCCTCGCGCTTCTCCTCATAGAAGGTCTGGTTGCGGTCGCGATAGAACAGGCCGGCGATCCAGTCGATCCGCTCGTCGCCCGCCGATACCAGGCGCAGCTCCTGCGAGAAGGAATCCAGCTCCGTCACCGCCCGGGTCGAGGCATTGCGGAAGATGTCGGGCGCGGTCAGGCCGGTCTGGCGCAGCGGGGTCTGCAGCACCATCTGCAGCACCGGCGTGCGGCGGCGACTGTCGCGGTCGGTGTTGTACAGGGCGCTGACCGAAGTCAGTTGTGCGAAGTCCAGGTCCCAGCGCGCGGTCAGGGCATTGATGCTGAACTCGGTCAACGAGTACTGGTCCTCCTCGCGCGAGTTGGTCAGCTCTTCCTGCTTGCCCTCATCCACCACCGGGAACTGGGCGCGGTCGGTGCGCTCCCAGAGGTACATGTACTCCAGTTCGAGAGCCTCCCAGGGTTTGTAGCTGACGATGGCGCGCAGCGAGTCATCGTCCTCGGAGTCGGCATCCTTGCGTTGCAGTTCGGTGTAGTCGACGAAGCCGCCGGTGTGGCGGCTGGTTCCGACCACGCGTGCAGCGAGCTTGTCACCGTAGAGCGGAGCATTGACCGCGGCGCGGAAGTCACGACTGGGTGCGCCGTCGGAGGTCACCGAGACCATGGCGGCGGTGCGGAAGATCCATTCGTCCGTGTCCGGTGCGTTGGTGATCATCTTGATCGCACCGCCCATCGAGCCCTCTCCGTAGAGGGTGCCCTGCGGGCCCTTCAGCACCTCGACTCGATTGAGGTCGAAAAGGTTGAGGTCCGGGAACACGCCGGAGCCCTGGATCGCGACATCGTTCAGGTACACGCCGGTCGTCGGTGAGCCGGCGGCATAACCGAGATCGGAGGCATTCATGTTGGAGATGCCGCGAATGCTGATCTTTGATGCGCCGTTGCCCGACTTCTGCAGCGATACGCTCGGCACTTCGAGCAGGTAGTCCTTCATGTTGGTGGCACCGGCGCGGTCCAGCCCCGCACCACCGAACACCTGGGCGCCTCCGACCACGTCCTGGATGCTCTGCTCACGGTAGGCAGCGGTGACGACGATCTCCTCGATCTGCGAACTGCTGGGCGCGTCCTTCAGCTCCGGCGCCGACTGTGGCTTCTGCTCCAGCGGGATGACTTCGACCACCTCGGGGGCCGGTTCGGCCCCGGCAGCCGTTGCCGGCTGCCCTGTCGGTTCAGCAAGCGCCGCCGCCGATTCGGTCGGCGGCGCCTCGGCAGGAGCCGGCGTGGGTTCGGAGCGCATCAGCTCCTCCAGCAGATCCACTCCCTCGCCGGCCCCGTCCTGGACGCCGGAAGGCTCCTGCGCATGAACGCCAAACGCCAGGGACAGGGCTGTCAATGTGACGACCACGCGCGGAAAATCCTTCAAATTCATTACTCTCCTCCCACATACCGAAACGCGCAGATAAAATGTAGGAAATCTTTATTTATAATATTCCTACAAAAATATACCGTGTATATTTTCTTCCTGCAAGGAGGGAAGCCTCGTCATGAGTACCGACAATCGGATGGAGTCGATGGGCAGGCCGCGGCTGACCCGGGCCGAGCAGAGGGAGCAGCGAATCCAGGATTTGCTGGAGGCCGCGCGGGCCAAGTTCATCGAGAAGGGCTACGAGGACACCACCATCGACGAAGTCGCCAAATACGCCGGCGTGTCGCACATGCCGGTCTATTCATTGTTCGGCGACAAACAGAACCTGTTCTTCGAACTCTGGCGCAGCACGATTGGCCAGCTGTCGCATCGCCTGATCGGCAGCGCCAAGCCTGGGCAGCCGCTGCGGCACAAACTCAAGGCGCTGGCTGAAGCCGTTGCGCAGGGCACGCAGACGCCGACGCCGCACGATCCGGGCTTGAACCTGTACTTCGTGGTTCACACCCTCGCGATGAGCCGGCAGGACATCCTCGACAAGCTGCGCGG
The DNA here is from genome assembly GCA_035476855.1 of Solimonas sp. GTDB lineage: Bacteria > Pseudomonadota > Gammaproteobacteria > Nevskiales > Nevskiaceae > Solimonas_A. The sequence goes on from DATILC010000293.1 coordinate 8,922, forward strand.
TGCCACGCGGGAGATCGTGGCGGACTTCTCTGGCTTTGTGCGCGACGCCACGCTGGAGCCGGGCGAGACGCTGCGCGGAGCTCCGGAGGCGGTCGCTACCCACATCCTTGCGCACATCAACGGACTGTCGGCGGCGCAGTTCCAGACCGGGGAGTCCTACCTGAACGCAATCGAGCTCACCGAAATCTTCGCCAGCATCGCCATCAAGCCTGCATGAACCTGGGCATTGGCGAGCTGAGAATCCAGGTCAAAGTACGCAACTCGCCGAAGGGTACGAATAGCGACAGGTTCCACAGGGGCGTCAGTCATCCCTGACGAGGTAGTTCGCGAGCAGCGGCTACTGGCACAGCTGAGTCAGTCGCGACTCTCGTGACCCAAGGCGGCCACTGGCTGATCTGCAGGTTGGCGATCGCGGCCCCTGATGGCGATGGGCTGCACGGCCGGACCCTTGATGCGTGCCGCACGCGCGCGCAACTGGCCGCAGCCACCCTCGATGTCCTGACCGGCCGACTGGCGCAGCTTCGTCAGGACGCCGCGCCGATGCAGGTCGCGTGCGATCTCGCGTGCGCGCTCCCAGGTCGGGCGCCTGAAGGGCAGATCGTCGACTGCGTTGTAGGGAATCAGGTTGAGCACGGCGTACCGCCCCTTGAGCAGGCGCACGATGCCATCGAGCTCAGCCGGGCTGTCGTTGATCCCGTCGAGCAAGGTCCACTGATACTGGATCGGATAGCCGGTACGGCGCGCGTAGTCTTCGCCCAGCGCCACCAGTTCCTCCGGTGCAATGCGTGGCGCGCGCGGCAGCAGCTGTTCGCGCAGGGCCGCGTCGGTCGTGTGCAGCGACAGTGCCAGCGCCGGCTTCACCTGCCCCTGCGGCAGGCGCTCGAACACGCGCAGGTCGCCCACCGTGGAGAACACCAGATTCTTGTGGCCGATCGCCCCGCCCGTGCCGAGCAGCTCGATAGCCTCCAGCACCGCATCGAGGTTGTGCGCCGGCTCGCCCATGCCCATGAACACCACCTTCCTGACCGTCCGGCGTTGGCGCGCGAGCACCACCTGGGCAACGATCTCGGCGCTGCCGATCTGGCGAATCAGGCCGGTGCGACCGGTCATGCAGAAGACGCAACCCACCGCGCAGCCGACCTGGGTGGACACACACAGCCCCTCGCGGGGAAGCAACACGCTCTCGATGGTCTGGCCGTCCCGCAGCCCGAGCAGCAACCGCTCCGAGCCGTCCTCGCTGGGATGGGCCGAACGCAGCGCCACCAGGGCCGCAAGATCAGCCTCCAGTTCCGGGAGTGCTTCGCGGAGCTTCCGCGGCAGAAAATCCTCGAGATTGCGCTTGCTGGATTGCGCCAACCCCTGCGCCCACAGGCGCAGCACATGCTGCTCGTGGATCGGCGCGGCGCCCACCTGCCGCAGCCGCTCGCGAATCTGTGTGATGTGCATTGCCGCCGTTCTCAATCGGTCCGCAGTTTATGTCGACATACAGCATGCGGCGAACCCTCGACCCGCACCAGTCATGATCGACGCGGTTCAATTGATCCGCTACATCCTGAGGGCTGCAACTACTCAGGGCTCCACATCGACCGGCACATCGGCCCGCGGTCGACTGCGATGCGAGCGAATAGCGGCCGAGATTCCGCAGGCCGTCACCACGCACATCCCGGCGACGCTGAGCGCATCCGGCACATGGTCGAACACCAGCCAGCCCAGCAGCACCGCCCACAGCAGCTGGACGTAGGTCAACGGCGCCAGGGCGGAGGCCGGGGTCTGGCGATAGGCCGCCGTGAACAGGTAGTGCCCCATTCCGCCGCATGCGCCGACGATCAGGAACAGTCCCACATGAGGCAGCGGCGGCAGCGGGCCCTGCCAGGACCAGGGTAACGCCAGACCGAACAGGAGCGAGCCCAGCAGCGCGGTATGGAACAGCATCGCGATGGTGCGCTCGGTGGCTGCCAGCGTGCGCGACAGCAGCTGGTAGCCAGTCATCACTGCGGCCGCTCCGAGCGCGTACAGCACGCCGGCCACATCCGTCGCCCCGCCCGGCCGTGCGATGAGGAGAATGCCGAGGAAGCCGAGCAGGGCCGCAATCCAGTCGAAAGGCCCGACCTTTTCCCCCAGCAGCGGGCCCGCGACCAGCACCACCAGCAGCGGAGAGATGAACACCATCGCGGTCGTCTCAGCGACCGGCATGCGCTGCAGCGCCAGGCCCATGAACAGCGTGGCACCGGCCAGACACAGCGCTCGTACCAGCACCCAGCCGGTGCGTTGCGTCTGCACCAGTCGCCGGCCTTCCGTGGGCGCAAGCAGGACCACCATCAGCAGGCCGTGCACCATGTAGCGCAATGCCGCCACCGCCGGCACCGGGTAGCGCGCGGTGAGGTACTTGACCGTCGTGTCCATGCAGGCGAACAGGAACAAGCCCAGTACGAACAGCAGGACGCCGCTCAGCGGCCGGGCGCTGTCCACGCCTGATTTACTCTGATGGCTCGATCACCAGCAGCAGGTCCTTGGCCTCGATCCGCGTGCCCTTGGGCGTGACCACTTCCTTCACCGTGCCGGCGAAGGGCGCGGTCAGCAGCGTCTCCATCTTCATCGCCTCGATCGCCAGCAGCGGATCGCCCAGCTCGACCTTCTGGTCGACCTTGACGGCGACGCTGACCACCACGCCCGGCATCGGCGCGGCGATGTGGCTGATCTGGCCGGTCTCGGCGCGGCGACGCTGCTTGGCGGCGCCGGCATGGGCCTTCTCGGTGACGCTGACGACGCGCTGCTGTCCGTTGAGTTCGAAGAACACCTTGCGCTCGCCGTTCTCGTTGGCGGCGCTGGTGGTGACATAGCGGATCACCAGCGTCTTGCCCTTCTGCAGGTCGACGCTCAGCTCCTCATGCTCGGCCAGGCCGTAGAAGAACTGCTGGCTCGGCAACTGGCTGAGATCGCCGTAGTTCTTGCGATGCTGCGCGTATTCGGTGAAGACCTTCGGGTACATCAGCCAGGAGGCGACGTCGGTCTCGGTGGCGCTGGCGCTGCCGAGCAACGCGGCGGTTTCCTTGCGCGCGGCATCGAGGTCCTGCGGCGGCAGGTGCGCGCCGGGGCGCGCGGTGCTCGGCGTGGCGCCCTTGAGGATCTTCTTCTGCAGCGCCGGCGGGAAGCCGCCGGGCGGCTGGCCCAGTTCGCCGCGGAACAGTTCGACGACGGATTCGGGGAAGTTGATGTCCTTGTCCGGATCGGCAACGTCGGCGGCGGTCAGCCCCGAGCTGATCATGTACAGCGCCATGTCGCCGACGACCTTCGAGGTCGGCGTGACCTTGACGATGTCGCCGAACAGCTCATTGACCTGCGCATAGGCCTCGGCGACTTCGGGCCAGCGCTGCTCGACGCCCATCGAACGCGCCTGCTCGCGCAGGTTGGTGTACTGGCCGCCGGGCATGGCGTGACGGTAGACGTCGGCAGTGCCGCTGCGGATCTCGCTCTCGAAGGCGCCGTAGGTCTGGCGCACCACTTCCCAGTAGCGCGAGACCTCGCGCAGTGCCTGGGTGTCGAGGCCCGGATCGCGCGCGCCGTCCTTCAGCGAGGCGACGATGGATTCGAGATTGGGCTGCGAGGTCAGGCCGCTCCAGGAACCGATCGCGCCGTCCACGGCGTCGCAGCCGGCCTCGGCCGCGGCAAGCACGCTGGCGGCGCTGATGCCGCTGGTGTCGTGGGTGTGGAAGTGGATCGGCAGCGCAGTCTCCTCGCGCAGCGTCTTCACCAGCAGCTTGATCGCTTCCGGACGGCAGACGCCGGCCATGTCCTTGATGCCGAGGATGTGGGCGCCGGCGGCTTCCAGTTCCTTGGCCATCGTGACGTAGTACTTGAGGTCGTACTTGTTGCGACCCTTGGCCATGACGTCGCCGGTGTAGCAGATCGCGGCCTCGGCCAGCGCGCCAGTCTCGCGCACGGCGTCGATTGCCACGCGCATGTTCTCGACCCAGTTCAGCGAGTCGAAGATGCGGAAGACGTCGATGCCTTCCTTGGCCGCCTGCGCGACGAAGTGGCGCACGACGTTGTCGGGATAGTTCTTGTAGCCGACCGCGTTGGAGGCGCGCAGCAGCATCTGCAGCAGCATGTTCGGCATGCGCGTGCGCAGCTCGTGCAGGCGCACCCACGGGTCTTCATGCAGGAAGCGCAGCGCGACGTCGAAGGTCGCGCCGCCCCAGCATTCCAGCGACAGCAGCTGCGGCAGCAGGCGCGCGTAGTACGGCGCGATGCGCAGCATGTCGTGCGTGCGCATGCGCGTCGCGATCAGCGACTGGTGCGCGTCGCGCATCGTCGTGTCGGTCAGCAGCACCTGCGGCTGCGCGCGCAGCCACTTGGCGAAACCTTCCGCGCCCAGCTGCTGCAGGCGCTGGCGGTGGCCGTCGGGGATCGTGTCCGGCAGCTTCGCGGGCAGCGGCGCCACCGGCATGCTCGCCGGGCGCACGCGGCTGCGCACCTCGGGCTGGCCGTTGACGATGACATCGCCGAGGTAGCCCAGCAGCTTGGTCGCACGGTCCTGGCGCTCGGGGAACTTGAACAGCGCCGGCGTCTCGTCGATGAAGCGCGTCGTGCATTCGCCGCTGCGGAACAGCGGGTGCGCGATGACGTTCTCGAGGAACTGCAGGTTGGTCGACAGGCCGCGGATGCGGAACTCGCGCAGCGCGCGGTCCATGCGGCGGATCGCCTCGTCGGACTCGGCGCCCCAGGCGGTGACCTTGACCAGCAGCGAGTCGTAGGCAGTGCCGATCACCGCGCCCGAGTAGGCCGTGCCGCCGTCGAGGCGGATGCCGAAGCCGGCCGGGCTGCGGTAGGCCAGCAGGCGGCCGTAGTCCGGCAGGAAGCCGTTCTGCGGGTTCTCGGTGGTGACGCGGCACTGCAGGGCGTGGCCGCTGAGGCGGATCTGCTCCTGCGGCGGCACGCCGGATTCCGGGGTGCCCAGCTTCGCGCCGCCGGCCACCATGATCTGCGCCTTGACCAGGTCGACGCCGGTGACCTGCTCGGTGACCGTGTGCTCGACCTGGATGCGCGGATTGACCTCGATGAAATAGAAATTGTTGCTGTCGCGATCGAACAGGAACTCGACGGTGCCGGCGTTGCTGTACTGCACGGCGTGGCCGATCTTCAGGGCCGCGTCGCAGATCGCGGTGCGGCGCGCGGGATCGTTCTCCAGGTACGGTGCCGGCGCGCGCTCGACCACCTTCTGGTGGCGGCGCTGCACCGAGCAGTCGCGCTCGTAGAGATGCACCAGGCCGCCGTGGCGGTCGCCGAGGATCTGCACCTCGACGTGGCTGGCGCGGCGGATCAGTTTCTCGAGGTAGACCTCGTCGTTGCCGAAGGCGGCACCGGCTTCGCGGCGCGCGGCCGCGACCGAGGACAGCAGCTCCGACTCATTCTCGATCGCGCGCATGCCGCGGCCACCGCCGCCCCAGCTGGCCTTGCACATCACCGGGTAGCCGACGCCGGCCGCCAGCTTCAGGATCGCCGAATCATCCTTCGGCAGCGGGCCGGTAGCCGGGATCGTCGGTACGCCGGCACTGTCGGCCAGCTGCTTGGCGGCGACCTTGTTGCCGAGCCGGCGCATGGCATCCGGCGAGGGGCCAACGAAGACGATGCCGTCACGGGCGCAGGCCTCGGCGAAATCCGGGTTCTCCGACAGAAAGCCATAGCCCGGGTGGATCGCATCGACCCCGGCCTCGCGCGCCACGGCGAGAATGCCCTCGATATCGAGATAGGCCGCCAGCGGCTTGCCGGCCTGGCCGACCTTGTAGCTCTGGTCCGCCTTGAAGCGATGCAGCGCGAAGCGGTCCTCTTCGGAGTAGATCGCGACAGTTTCGATGCCCAGCTCCGCCGCCGCCCGCATCACGCGGATGGCGATTTCGCCGCGATTGGCGACAAGCAGGCGCTGAAATGGCCGGGAAGACGGCATGACAAAGGTTCCTGAGGGGGATGCCCTATAAGGATAACCAGCTTTCGTGCCAACGACCCCACCCATCCGGCGCAGGAACCCCCTCTTGCCAGCGTTCCCGGGCGCTGTTCTACTGCGCCGCGACCGGAACCGGCAGCTAGGGGGTATCTGATGATTTCCCGCAGACTGGATATCAAGGACCGTCACGTGGCCCTGCTGAAGCACCTGGCAGACGACGCCCACGCGCCGCGCGTCGTCGAGTTGCCCGAGGACGTGCATACCGACGACCTGATGATGCTCGGCGGCCTCGGCCTGATCGAGGTCGACCCGCAGGGCATGCTGCATCTGACCCGGCGCGGCCTCAACTACCTCCAGGCCGATCCGTAAAACCGCCCAACAAAAAAGCCCGCACGAGGCGGGCTTTTTTGCGTGTGCGGAACGCGGGACTCAGCCGAGCGAGATCACGCTGTTCAGCAGCATGCGCACCAGCATGGTCTGGCGCGTCACGCCGGTCTTGCAGAAGATCGAGCGCAGGTGCGTGCGTGCGGTGTTGCGGCGCACGTTGAGCTTCTCGGCAGCCTCGTCCAGGGTCAGGCCTTCGGCCAGCAGCAGGGCCAGGGCGGCTTCCATGCGGGTCAGGCCGAACAGGCGGCGCACCACTTCCTGCGAGGGCTGGGTGCCGGTGGATTCCGGATCGCGCAGGAACACCGCGGCAGCCGGGCGCTGCCTGGCGCCGGTGAACTCGCCCAGCGGGATGGTGCGCACCACGATGCCCAGCTTGGCGCGACCCGAGGGGCGCGTCACCGAGATCGCCTCGACCACCGACGGACCTCCCGCCCCTTCTTCCAGCGTGCCGCCGGACAAGGCCCCGCGGATCATGCGCTGCAGGTCACGGTTCTCGTGGTTGCTGGCCAGGGCGATACCGGTGCCGCTGCGCAGGATGCCGTCCTTTTCCAGCAGGATGCGCTGGGCTTCCTGGTTGATCTCGAGGATCGAGCCGTCCTGGCCGAAGGTGATCATGCCGATCAGCATGCGGTTGACGGCGCCGGCAAACAGCTGGCGATCGCTTTCCAGGTAATCGAGCTTGGCGTGCAGGCGGATCGAGCGCTTCAGGTGCGGCAGCAGCAGGCGCACCAGCGCCTTGTCGTCCGCCGAGAACGCCGGGGCATCATGCGAGCGCGTTACCCGCAGGCGGCACTCGATGCCTTCCTTGGTATAGATGTCGGCGCCCAGCAGGTGGCGAATGTCGAGCGGCTTGAGGTACTCCTGGTACATCGCGCTCTTGAGCCACTGCTGCGAGCCGATCAGTTCCTCGGCCGTGACCACATCGCCCTCGGGCAGGCGCACGAAGGGGTCCAGGGCGAAGAAGTGCGATTCATAGGAATCGACACCCTGCTGGGTGATCTGCCCGGTGTTGATCATCACGCCATGGGAATCGGACGAGGGCGGACGCAGCATCAGCGTCACATGCGCGGCACGCAGGGTCTCGCGCATTTGCTGCAGTGCAGTATTCCACGGCGGCGACTCGGTGGGGCCGTCATAGATGGCCCCCAGCAGGCGGTCCAGCCTCTCGATCTCCATCGTCTGTATGGCGACAGCCTTGGTTGCAGCCACGCTGTTCTCCTGCCGGGCCCGGAAACGGGCGGCACTCGCATTCGCCAAAGCTACCATCAAACACTCCTCGTCGTGCGTTTCCGACTGACGTGATGTCGTTCTTGTTATCGTCAGGGCGATCGGGAAACTGGCGGCGCTAGGGTGTCCGGAGCGCCTCCGCGATGCCTCGTCCACTTGGATGATCCTGCCGGCGGGGTTCCGCGGACAAGATGTGGAAACAATCCATCCGCCGCCCGCGCGTCCGCCGTGCGGCCCCAACCTGCACGAGTGCCATGGCCAGCGAACAGCAGATGAAACAGGCGATGCAAGCCTATATCGACGCCTTCAACGTCTCCAGCCCGGAGGCTATTGCCGACCTCTACGCCGAGGACGCCACCGTCGAGGACCCGGTCGGTTCGGCGGTGAAGACCGGCAAGGCCGAGATCCTGAAGTTCTACAAGATGGCCGTGGCCACCGGCGCCAAGCTGCGGCTGGCCGCGCCGATCCGCGCCTCGCACGGCAACTCCGCCGCGATGGCCTTCGACGTGCAGCTCAACATGCCCGAGGGCAAGGCTCACATCCAGGTGATCGACGTGATGACCTTCAACGAGGCCGGCAAATTCACCTCGATGCGCGCGTTCTGGGGCAAGAGCGACATGGTGCTGCAGTCGTGACGCTGTCGCTGCAGCAGATCTCCGACCGGCTGGAGCTGCAGGACCTGGTGACCGAGTACGCCAACGCGCTCGACGCCCGCGAGTTCGATCGCATGGACCGCGTGTTCACCCCGGACGCCTACATCGACTACCGCGCCATGGGCGGCATCGACGGCCCCTACCCCAAGGTCAAGGCCTGGCTGCCGGAGGCGCTGAAGCACTTCCCGTCGTACATGCACTTCGTCGGCAACTTCCATTTCGAGATCAGCGGCGACACGGCCAGCGGCCGCATCGCCTGCTTCAACCCGATGGTGGTGCCGAAACCCGAAGGCGGCACCGAGACCATGTTCCTGGGCCTCTGGTACATCGACCGCTACCGCCGCAGCGCCGACGGCTGGCGCATCGTCGAACGCTCCGAACAGCATTGCTACGACCACGGCATGCCGGAGTGGATGAAGAAAGCGCTGAAGATGGCCTGAGCCATGGCGCGTATCGACGTCCAGGAAGACCTCGGCAGCTGGATGCAGCTGCAGCCGGCAATGGGCGCCGGCCTGGTCGCCTTCAGCGAAGCGGTCTACGGCAAGGCCTCCCTGCCCCTGCGGGTGCGCGAGATCGCGCGCATGCGCATCGCCCAGATCAACCAGTGCGAGGTTTGCCGCAATGCGCGGCAACAGCATGGCAGCGCGCAGGGCGTCGACGAAGCGCTGTATTCACAGGTGGAAGACTGGCGAACGGCTGCGGGCTACTCCGAACCGGAGAAGCTGGCAGCGGAGTTTGCCGAGCGCTTCGCGCTGGACCACGTGGCGCTGCGTGCCGACGATGCCTTCTGGCAGCGCTTCCGCGCCGCCTACTCGGATGCCGAGATCGTCGAGCTGTCGATGTCGATCGCGCTGTGGCTGGGCAGCGGCCGTGCGATGCGGGTGCTGGATGTCGGCCAGGCCTGCGAACTGACCCTGCAGTCGCCGGGCTGACCCTCCAGCTAGTGTAGTCCTTCGCAATTGATCGAACTTATGCGCGGCGTCTTTTCGCGCCTGGCGGCGTTGCGGCTCCTCACCATAGTGCCCGCTATGCCTCGTCGCCGCGTCTGGCCAGACACGAAAAGCCACTCGCGCCTAATGTCCTCCAATTACGAAGCACTACACTAGATCATCAGCTGCACCTGCAGTTCGCCGATCAGGAAGCCGAGCACGGCGCCGCAGAACACCAGCGTCTTCTCGTCCTCCTTGAACGCCGGCCGCAGCATGCCCTCGAATTCCTGCGGCGTCAGCAGGTCCATCCGCGCCACGATCGTGTTGTTGATGTCCAGCGCATCCAGCGCGTACTGCTCGACCTCGCGCGAGGTCTGCGGGATCAGCTCGATCATGCGCTGCACCAGATACTGGCGAATCTCGTTGTAGCGCTCCGAGCCCATGGCGGCGATCACCAGCGGCTTGGCCAGCCCCAGCTGCTCGTCGGTCGACTGGCGCACATGCCGTTGCAGCAGGTCGACGACGCGGTCGGCGAAGGGGCCGCGCAGCAGTTCCTCGATGATGTTCGCCGGTGTCAGCAGCTCCTTGGCGATCAGCGAGGCGTAGTCGCGGGCGACTTCCTTCTGCCGTGCAATGAACTTGCCCTGCAGCGTGATGCCCAGGATCTTCTTCGGGTACAGCGGCCGGAACATCATCTGCAGCGCGATCCAGTCGCTGGTCAGGCCGACGAAGGCGCCGAAGGCCGGCAGCAGCCAGGGCTGGTGCCAGGCGATCCAGCAGGCCAGCTGGATCAGGCCCAGCACCAGGCCGAACCAGAAGCCGGCGTTGCGGAAGAACACGAACTCCTTGCGGCCGATGTTGCGGAAGATGTCGTTGAGCAGTGCCTTGTCCCTGACCAGGTTGGACACCAGCAGGTGCTGCACATCGAGGTAACGGGTCGGATCGCGGCGGATGTCGTTCCACAGCAGGGTCGAGGCCTCGGGAATCTCGCGCTGCACCCGGCGGATCAGTGCCTGCCGGGCGAAGGCCGGCAGGCGCCCCCAGAAGCCCGGGATGTAGCGCTCGCCGATCTCGCGAACCAGGTCCTCGGAGGCGCGCATCAGCAGCGGCTCGACTTCCTTGAGCATGCGCTGCGGGTCGAGCCGCTCCATCAGCTCCTCGACATTGATGATGCGTCCCAGCAGCAGCTCGGTGGCGGTGCCTGCCATCTTGCTGGCCTTGCGCGGCACCACGCCCTGCCAGCCCAGGTAAGGCGGCCAGATGCCGACGAACTCCAGCGGCCGGAACATCATCTCCAGCGCCAGCATCTTGGTGACGTAGCCGACGAAGGCCGCGATCAGCGGCATCGACAGGTAGACCCAGGCGTTGGCCTGCAGCTCCGCCAGCAGCGTCGACTCGCCCATGTCCTCTCCCTGTCCCCGTGCCCGAGCCTACCCCGCCCGCTCCCTCGCGGCTACAGCGCGCTGCAGAGATGTCCGCCGTCGACCACGATCTCCGCACCGCTCATGTAGCGTCCGGCATCCGAGGCCAGCAACAGCAGCGGGCCATCGAGATCGGCGTAGTCACCGAAGCGCCGGAACGGCACGCGCGCCTTCAGCTTCTCGCCGGCGGGACTGGCGAGGTAGTCGCTGTTGATCTCGGTGGCGAAGTAGCCCGGCGCCAGGCTGTTGACGCGGATGCCGTGGCGCGCCCATTCCAGCGCCAGCGCGCGCGTCAGCTGCGACAGCGCCGCCTTCGACGCACAGTAGGGGCTGACGGAGACGCCGACGCGGCTGGCCAGGATCGAGGTGATGTTGACGATGCTGCCGCCGCGTTGCGCCGCGACCAGACGCTGCGCCGCCTCCTGCGCCACCATCCAGGCGCCGCGCAGGTTGGTGTCCATCACCGCGTCCCAGGCCGCGTCATCGCAGTCCAATGCCAGCGCGCTGCTGCCGACGCCGGCGTTGTTGACCACGACATCGACCACACCCCAGCGCGCGGCCAGTTCATCGAAGGCGGCACGCACGCTGTCGCGCGCGGTCACGTCCATCGACAGCGCCAGCGCGCGACCGCCCGCTTGCTCGATCTCGCCGACCAGTTCCGCCAGCCGATCCGCACGACGCGCCGCCACTGCGACCTCGGCGCCGGCTGCCGCCAGCACTTTCGCAAAGTGCCGGCCGAAACCGCTGGAGGCGCCGGTGACCAGCGCCCTGCGGCCCTGAAGCGAGAAGCTGTCGGCCGCGCCGCTCATGCGCCCTTGCCCTCCAGCAGCTTTTTGGCCAGGCTCCAGCGATGCACTTCCGACGGGCCGTCGTAGATGCGGAAGGCGCGGGCGTCGCGGAAGATGCGCTCGACGATGCTCTCGCCGGTGACGCCGCGGCCGCCGAGGATCTGCGCCGAGCGGTCGACCACGCGCCAGATCGCCTCGGAACTGAGCACCTTGGTCATGCTCGACTCGCGCGCGCCGGAATGGCCCTGGTCCAGCACCCAGGCGCAGTGCCAGATCGCCAGCCGCGTGCTGTGAATATCCATCGCGTTGTCGGCCAGCATGAAACCGACGCCCTCATGCTCGCCGAGGCGCTTGCCGAAGGCCTGGCGCTCGCGGGCATAGGCCAGCGCGGTGTCATGGGCACGGCGCGCGGCGCCGAGC
>DATILC010000294.1:0-4322 GCA_035476855.1 Solimonas sp.
TGCTCGGTCTCTACTATCTGATCCCCTGGATCGAGATCAACGGCCTGCCGCTGGTGCTGTTCGATCTGCCGCACCGGCGCTTCCATGTGTTCGGCCTGACCCTGCTGCCGCAGGACCTCTACCTGCTCAGCGGCCTGCTGGTGATCGCCGCGCTGACCCTGTTCCTGTTCACCACCCTGGCGGGCCGGCTGTGGTGCGGCTACGCCTGCCCGCAGACCGTCTGGACCGAAGCCTTCCTGTGGATCGAGCGCATGGTCGAGGGCGAACGCCATGCGCGGCTCAAGCTCGACCAGTCGGGCTGGACAGCGGCCAAGATCCTGCGTCGCGGTAGCCGGCATGCACTGTGGATCCTGTTCGCGCTGCTGACCGGGCTGAGCTTCGTCGCCTACTTCATTCCGGCGCGCGAGCTGTTTCCCGCCTTCCTGGCCGGGACACTGGGCGGCTGGGCGCTGTTCTGGGTGCTGTTCTACGGCTTCGCCACCTGGGGTAACGCCGGCTTCCTGCGCGAGCAGGTCTGCAAGTACATGTGCCCCTATGCCCGCTTCCAGTCCTCGATGTTCGATCGCGACACGCTGTTGATCGCCTACGACGGCAAGCGCGGCGAGCCGCGCAAGGGCTTGGCGCGCAAGGCCGGCCAGCTCGGTGGTGTGCAGAAGCTCGCTGCGCTCGGCCCGCACGCCGTCACCGACGTCTGCACGCCGCTTGCGACGGCGAAACTTGTCCAGGGCGACTGCATCGACTGCACCCTGTGCGTGCAGGTCTGCCCCACCGGCATCGACATCCGCAACGGCCTGCAGTACGAGTGCATCGCCTGCGCCGCCTGCATCGACGTCTGCGACAGCGTGATGGACAGCACCGGCCGGCCGCGCGGCCTGATCCGCCATACCAGCAGCAATCGTGACGTCGGCCAGCAGACGCGGCTGCTGCGCCCGCGCGCGATCGGCTATGGCCTGCTGTGGCTGCTGGTCTGTGCGCTGTTCGCCGTGCTGGTGCTGACCCGCACGCCGCTGCAGCTCGACGTGATCCGCGATCGCCACAGCCTCTACCGCAGCCTGCCCGATGGCCGCGTCGAGAACCTGTATGTGATCAAGCTGACCAATGCCTCCTCGACGACGCACCGCTACCGCATCGAGGTGCGCGATGGCCAGGGCCGGCCCTACGAGGCGGATGCCGGCGAGATCGAGTTGCAGCCCGGCCAGATGCGCAGCGTGACCCTGCCGGTACGCACCGCCACCGTTCCCGACTCGGCGTCGACGACGCTGAGTTTCACTGCCAGCGCCATCGACGATCCTGCGCAGCGTCGCAGTCGCGACGCCGCCTTCCTTTCCGGAGCATCACCATGAAGAATCACTTCCCCTGGCTGGAGATGGCCCTGCTGATCGGCCTGCCGGTCGCCGTCCTGCTGGCCGGCGCGCTGACCACCGCGGTGGCGATGGAGCGGGGTTTCACGCCGGTCGAAACGGCGATCTCCGCAGGACGCTGAGATGAGTGTCGCGACGATCGACTGGCGGCTCTACGACCAGCCCGAGCTGCGGGCCGCGATCGTTTCGCCGCTACCCGGCGGGCGCGAGGAGGTCCTGATCGCCGCGGAGGGCATGCACTGCGCGGCCTGCTCGGCACGCCTGCACCGTTTGCTGGGATCGCGGGTGGAAAACCTGCGCGTCGATCTGACCAGCCGCAGCCTGGAGTTCGCCTACGACCCCTCGCGGGTATCCCTGTCCTCGATCCTGGGGGACCTGGACCATGCCGGTTTCGAGCCGCAGATCCTGGCCCAGGACGCCGACCTGCACGCCGCACGGCTGCGCCGCCGTCGCAGCCTGACGCGCATCGGCGTCGCCATCATCGGCTCGATGCAGGTGATGATGCTGGCCTGGCCCGGCTACTTCGATGCGCGCGCGATCGATCCCGGCATCGAGCTGCTGATGCGCTGGTCACAGCTGCTGCTCGCGACCCCGGTGGTGTTCTATTCCGGCTGGCCGTTCCTCGCCGGAGGCTGGCGCTCGCTGCGTGCCGGCGTACCCGGCATGGATCTGCCGGTGGCCCTGTCGATCCTCGTCGCCTGGACTGCCTCGGCACTGCGGGTGCTGGCAGACAGCGGCGAACTGTATTTCGACGCCGCCACCATGTTCGTGCTGCTGCTGGGCCTGGCGCGCCATTTCGAGGGACGGACCCGCGCCATCGCCGCGGCGAGGATGCGCCTGCTCGCGGGTCGGCGCTCGCTCACCACCGTACGCGAGGTGGCGGGTGACACCGAGACCGTCATGGTCGGCAGCCTGCGCAAGGGCGACCGCCTGCAGGTGCCGCCGGGCGAGGCGCTGGCCGCCGATGGCCGGCTGCTCGACGCCGCGGGCGAGCTCGACGAATCGCTGCTGACCGGCGAATCCCGGCCGGTGATGCGCACCGCGGGCGAACCGGTGCTGGCCGGCAGTCTCAATGCAGGCGCTGCGACCCTGCGTTTCGAGGTCGAGGCCAGCGGCAGTGGCACGCGCCTGTCGCAGATCACGCGCCTGCTGCAGCAGGCGCAGTCCGAACGGCCGCCGATGCAGCTGCTGGCCGACCGCTACGCCACCCATTTCATCTGGGCAGTGCTTGCACTGTCGGCCCTGGGCGCGGCGCTGTGGTGGCCGGTGGGCCCCGATCGCGCGCTTGGCGTCGCGCTGGCCGTGCTGGTGGCGAGTTGCCCCTGCGCCCTGTCGCTGGCCGTGCCCGCGGTGATGGCGGCGGCCAGCTCGCACCTGGCGCGCAAGGGCGTGCTGGTGGCACGTCCGCGGGCGCTGGCGGTGCTGACCGACATCGACACCGTGGTGTTCGACAAGACCGGCACCCTCACCCGGCCGGAACTGCGCCTGCAGTCGGTGCAGGCGCTGGCCGCGGTCGACGCCGCCAGTTGCCTGGGCATCGCCGCCGCGCTGGAGCGCAACCTTACCCACCCGATCGCCCGTGCGCTGGGCGCAGCGGCGCCACTGTCAGGCGCTGCCGAGGACGTGCGCCTCGAGCAGGGCGCGGTGACCGGCAAGGTCGAGGGTCGCAGCTACCGCCTGGGAATGGCGGAGTACTCCGGCCTGACCCCGCCCGCCGTCGAAGCTGCCATGCCGGCAAGCTGGATCCTGCTGTCCAGCGACGAGGTGCCGCTGGCCTGGTTCGCACTCGCCGGCGAACGCCGCCCCGAGGCCGGCCAGGTCATCGCCGGCCTTGCCGCCCAGGGCATCGAGGTGCAGCTGCTGACCGGCGATGCCGAGGCACCCGCCCGGGCTTTGGCGCGCGAGATCGGCATCACCTGCGTGCATTCGCGGCAGACACCCGAACAGAAACTGCATCACCTTCGGAACCTGCAGGCCGCAGGCCACAAGGTCATGGCGGTCGGCGATGGCGTCAACGATGCACCGTTCCTCGCCGCCGCCGACGTCGCCGTGGCGATGCCGGCGGGTTCGGCCATCACCCAGGCCCGTGCCGACGTCATCCTCGTCGGCGACTCGCTGGAGGGCCTGATCGAACTGCGCTCGGTTGCACGCCAGGCGCGCCGTCGGCTGCACCAGAACCTGCTGTGGGCGCTGCTCTACAACCTGTCGATCCTGCCGCTGGCCCTGTCCGGCTGGCTGACGCCCTGGCTGGCGGCACTGGGCATGTCGCTGTCCTCGCTGCTGGTGGTGGGCAACGCCCTGCGCATCAAGACCTGGAGTCCGCCATGGAATCGTTGTACCTCCTGATCCCGCTGGGGATCGTCGTGGTGGTGGCCGCCGCCGTGCTGCTGGCCTGGAGCATCGGCAGCGGGCAGTACGAGGAGCTCGAGGAATGGTCGCAGCGCCTGCCGGACGACGATTGATCCAGGTCAACGCGCGGCCGTCCACCGCGGACGACACTGCAGCATGACCTGCACCACGCCACCACCCCGCAGCACCGGCCTCGACCAGTTCGTCGAGGTGATGCAGCAGCTGTCGGCCGATCTGGCCCTGCAGCGCGGCCCGGCGCCGGCCTGCCGGCGCCAGTTCGGCCAGCTGCAGGCCTGGCTGGCCGGGCGTCGGCAGGCCCTGCTCGACGCCACCGACGGACTCCGCGACGACCCGGAGGCCAGTGCGCTGGTGGCAGAGTGGCTGCGGCATTCGTCGCTGCGGCTGGCTGATCCGGCGGACCGCGAGACTTCCCCCGCTGCGCTGGCGGCGCGCGCCGCGATGCTGGAGGAACAGTTGCTCGGCGTGTTCTGCCAGCTGCTGCAGCACAGCGACAGCCCCTGGGTGGCCCGCCTGTATCGCGACCTGCTCGATCACCGTCTTGCGGGGACTGGCTCTCCAACGGCGGGCTGGGGGACGTCGCCATGCTGATCC
>DATILC010000295.1:0-15118 GCA_035476855.1 Solimonas sp.
CAGCCTTACGGCCGGCGCGCTGGGCCAGAGCTACCGCATGAAATGGCTACTCGCCGCGATCTACGCCAGCCGCGCGCTGATGATCGCGATCTACCTGGTCTCGCCGCGCACGCCCCTGACCTTCTACGTCTTCGCCGCCGCGCTGGGCTTCACCTGGCTGGCGACCGTGCCGCCCACCGCCGGGCTGGTCGGCAAACTGTTCGGCACGCGCTACCTCGCCACGCTGTTCGGGCTGACCCTGCTGTCGCACCAGATCGGCGGCTTCTTCGGCGCCTGGCTGGGTGGCGTGACGATCACGCGCTTCGGGGATTACAGCTGGATGTGGTATGCGGATATGGCGTTTGCGCTGCTGGCGGCGGTGGTGAATCTGCCGATCAGAGAGGATCGGCCCAGGTCACAGGCCGTTCCAGCCTGATAACGCCAACTTCGTTGGGCTTCAGCCCACACGGGCTATCGGTTGGTATCGGCCACCGCGTGGGCACGCTTCGCTTCGCCTCAGGGCGCCTACTTTTGGTGCCCACCCCAAGCTCGCTTCGGAGGTGCCCCCAGCTGACTGCGGCCGGGAGTGTACGGAACCGCACGGACAGTGCCAGGATCAGCAGTAGAGTCTCAGCGAATCTGCACAAGGAGCGTAACGATGGATGCCCATACAAGCATGCTGGCGGCCCTGGTCCTGTTTGGCGCTGCCGCCCTCGGCGGCCTGCTGATGGCCGTTATCCGTTTCAGCGGCAAACCGCTGCCGCCGTCCTGGCTGGCGCTGCTGCACGGCCTCGGCGCCGGTGCAGGACTCACGCTGCTGATCTACGCCGCCGCGACCGTCGGCATTCCACGGCAGGCCCAACTCGCGCTAGGCCTGCTGGTGACCGCAGCCGCGGGTGGCCTGGCGATGAACCTGCTGTTCCACCAAAAGGCGCAGCCCTTGCCGAAGCCGATGGTGATCGGGCATGGCCTGCTGGCCGTGGCGGGCTTTGCGTTGTTGCTGCTGGTGGTTTTAGCGGAGGGTGGGCTTTAGCCCACGCGGACTATCAGTTAGCATAGGCCGCCGCGTGGGCACGCTGCGCTTCGCCTATGGCGCCTGTTTTTGGTGTCCACCCGGGCCCTATCCGCGGCGGAATGTTTTCGATCCGCTATTCTCGTCCTGGCTGCAAGGCTGCAGGCGTTATCAATCACGCTTTGCCGGGACATGTCATGACGCCACTGCGGATTCGTTACCAGACTCTGGAATTCGGGTGCGCCGATATCCATCTGCGCACCTTGCGCGACCTTCAACAGTTCGGTGAGGACCCCGGCGCAGCCGGGCGCCTTGGAGTTCCTCTCGCAAGCTGGCCGCTATTTGGGGTGGTATGGGAGTCCAGCGAGGTGCTGGCCCACCTTATGAGCGGCTACGACATTGCCGGCAAGCGCATTCTCGAAGTCGGCTGTGGCATCGGCCTGGCGAGCCTGGTATTGAACAGCCGCCAAGCCGATGTGACGGCCACCGACTATCACCCGGAAGCAGAGCACTTTCTTGCGGAAAACGTCCGTCTGAACGGCGGTCCTGCGATTCCGTTCGTGCGCACGGGGTGGGGTGATCCGCTCACTGATATGGGCAGGTTCGACCTGATCGTCGGCAGTGACTTGCTCTACGATCCGGACAGTGTCGAACTGCTGTCGGCTTTTATCGACCAACATGCCGCCCATCCCTGCGAAGTGCTGATCGTTGACCCCGACCGAAGCTGGCAGACGCAGTTCAGCCAACGGATGGAGCAGCTCGGTTACACGAGCAGCTACAGCAAGCCCGACAATACTGACTATCTGCTCAATCCCTTCAGGGGACGGATCCTGCGCTATTGCCGATGACATGAGGGACTGAAAGCGGCAGAGGCCTTGCGTCCGGAGCGGTACAGCGCTCATCCATGTAGATTTCGGCACGCCGTCACAATTTTCGGGATAGTCAGCGAAGTAGGGTGCGCTTCAGCCCACCGTGTGGCTCCGAACCCGTGTGGGCACGCTTCGCTTCGCCTGTAGCGCCTACTTTTGGTGCCCACCTCGCTTACCGCCCCCCACAAAGACTCTCACAGGGAATCCCGTCGCTGTCCCCGTCCAGCCGATGGAGTCCGCAGTTCTCAAGGTAGTGCCGCGCCTCTGCACAGGAATCCATTTCCTTGCAGTAGTACTTGGAACCACAGCCGCCCTGCCCAACGAGGCCAGCCCGCGGCGCAGCTGCTTCGCTGCCCCGGTGGCAGTGATAGTCACCAGTCTTCCGGTTGGTATGGCAGCCGTGGGCGTCCAGCCCTCCGCCGTGCGACCCGGCAGGGACAGGCAGGAGCAGCGCCACCACGGCGGCCGCGACCAGACGAATCTTGATCCCCTTCATGACCGGGACACTATGTCCCCCGCCTTGATTCCAGACCAGTTTTCTCCTCCTCGCACAAACGGGTGAGGCCGACTCACCAGCCGCTCCATAACCTTGCGGCAACTACCGGGGTGGGTCGTCCATATGGCTTGGATGCCTACCATTTGAGGTGGACTCATCCCGTTACATCCTTTCAGGAGAACCTCATGTCTGAACCCGTCCTTGTCGAACGCCGCGGCGCGGTGCTGTGGATCACCATCAACCGCGAGGAGCGCCGCAACGCGCTCAACGAGCAGGTCGTGCGCAGCATCGACAAGGGCATCGCCGATGCCGTGGCCGGGGGCGAGGTCAAGGCGATCGTGCTGACCGGGGCCGGCGACAAGGCCTTCTGTGCCGGCGCGGACCTGGCGAAGAACGCGCAGGGCTTTGCCTTCGCGGTCGATTACGCGCGGCCCAAGCACTACATCGTGGACCTGTTCAAGCGCCTGCAGGAATGCACGCTGCCGGTGATCGCGCGCATCAACGGCCATGTCATGGCCGGCGGCTTCGGCATCCTCTGCGCCTGCGACATGGCGATTGCGGCCGACGACATCCGCATCGGCACCACGGAATCGAAGATCGGCGTGACGCCGATGATGATCCTGCCCTACATGCTGCGCATCCTGCCGCCGCGCAAGCTGCAAGAGATGTGCATCACCGGCGAGCAGTTCACCGCGCAGGACGCGCTGGACTGGGGCGTCCTCAACTACGTGGTGCCGCGCGCCGAGCTGGACGCCAAGCTGGACTGGCTGCTGGCCCGCATCACCGACAAGTCGCCGACCGCGATCCGCCTCGGCAAGCAGGCCTACAACGCGATGCGCGACATGGGCCTGCGCGAGTCGCTGGAGTTCGCCCAGGCGATGGTGCCGGTGATGTCCAGCACGCTGGACGCGAAGGAAGGCATGGCGGCCTTCCAGGAAAAGCGTCCGGCGAATTTCACGGGCAATTGATCCGCGAACCCTTCGACAGGCTCAGGGCGAACGGACATAGAGAGTCCGTGAGGAACGACAGATGAAAGAACAAATCCGTATCGGTTGCGGCGCCGGCTTCTGGGGCGATTCCGCGGAAGGCCCGAAGCAGTTGGTTGAGTCCGGCGAGATCGACTACCTGGTGCTCGACTACCTGGCCGAGATCACCATGAGCCTGCTGGCGCGCGCCCGCGCCAAGGATCCGAACACCGGCTATGCCACGGACTTCCCCGGCGTGGTCGCGGCGCTGGCGCCGAAGCTGAAGCAGGGCGGCATCAAGGTCGTGACCAATGCCGGCGGCGTCAACCCGCAGGCCTGCAAGGCGGCGATCGACGAGAAGCTCAAGGCCCTGGGTATCGACCTCAAGGTGGCGATCGTCACCGGCGATGATCTGCTGCCGCGCGTGGCGGAGTTCGCCGACACCAGGGAGATGTTCAGCGGTGAGGCGATGCCGCAGAAGCTCTGGAGCATGAACGCTTACCTCGGTGCCTTCCCCATCGCCGCGGCACTGGCCACCGGCGCGGACATCGTGCTGACCGGCCGCTGCGTCGACAGCGCCGTGGTGCTGGGCGCGCTGATCCACGAGTTCGGCTGGAAGGCCGAAGACTTCGACAAGCTCTCCGCCGGCAGCCTCGCCGGCCATGTCATCGAGTGCGGCGCGCAGGCCACCGGCGGCGTCAGCACCGACTGGGAAGCGGTCTCGGAGGACTGGGACCGCATGGGCTTCCCCATCGCGATCTGCAAGCCGGACGGCAGCTTCATCACCACCAAGCCGGCCAACACCGGCGGCCGGATCGTGCCGGATACCGTGGCCGAACAGATCGTCTATGAAATCGGCGATCCCTCCGCCTACCTGCTGCCGGACGTGAGCTGCGACTGGCGCGACGTCAAGCTGACCCAGGTCGGCGAGAACCGCGTGGAAGTCACCGGCGCGAAGGGCCGTGCGCCGACCGCCAGCTACAAGGTTTCCGCCACCTACCAGGATGGCTTCCGCACCACCGGCACGATGATGATCGGCGGCGTCGACGCGGTGAAGAAGGCCGAGGCCGTCGCCGCCGCGATCCTGAAGCGCACGCGCCGCATGATGGAACAGCGCGGCATGGCCGATTACAGCCGCACGGACGTCGAGGTGCTGGGCAGCGAGTCCAACTGGGGCGCCAACGCTCGCCGCCGCGATGCGCGCGAGGTGGTCCTCAAGCTCGCCGTGCAGCACGCCGACAGCAAGGCACTGGACATCTTCGGCCGCGAGTTCATCCCGCCGGCCACCGCGATGGCTCAGAGCATCACCGGCTTCGCCGGCGGCCGGCCCTCGCCGACGCCGCTGGTGCGGCTGTTCTCGTGTCTGGTGGCGAAGGACAAGGTGGCGATCGAGGTGGATGGTGTGGCGTTCAACTCCCTCTCCCCGCAAGGCGGGGAGAGGGCGGGCGAGGGGATGGATCCCCGAGGTAGGGCAACGCATGGAGCAGTTGCCGAGGTGAGGGGCAGCACGGTCGAGGAAACGGCGCCTGCGGCGCCGGCCCCTCACCCTGACCCTCTCCCCGCCTCGCGGGGAGAGGGGACAAAGATGGTTCCCCTGATCGCCCTCGCCTATGGCCGCTCCGGCGACAAGGGCAACTCCGCCAACATCGGCGTGCTCGCCCGCAAAGCCGAGTACCTGCCCTGGCTGCGCGCGCAGTTGACCGCCGAGGCGGTGAAGCAGTACTTCGCACACTTCGTCCACGGCCAGGTCGATCGCTTCGAGATTCCGGGCCTGAACGGCTTCAACTTCCTGATGCAGCAGGCGCTGGGCGGCGGCGGCATGGCCAGCCTGCGCTACGACCCGCAGGGCAAGATGCTGGCGCAGATCCTGATGGACTTCCCGGTCAGCGTGCCGGCGGATTTCGCCGGCTGATGATCATGACCACCCTCCGACGCGCTGCGCGCGGGGCTTCGACAGGCTCAGCCCGAACGGCACGGTTAACAACCCCGTTCGCCCTGAGCTTGTCGAAGGGTGAACTCCTCCCATGACCCGCGCCGCCGTGAAGAAGCCCACCGTGCGCCTCGCGCGCGAGCAGCGCGTGGACGAGATTCTTGCCGCCGCCCGCGACGTGTTCTGCGAGAAAGGCTACGAGGGCACGGCAGTCGCCGAGATCGCGGCGCGCATGGGCGTGGTCGAAGGCACGATCTACAAATACTTCGCCAGCAAGCGCGAGCTGCTGCTCAAGGTGCTGGAGCACTGGTACGAAGAGATGTTCGGCGACTACGCCCGCGATCTCGCCGGCCTGTCGCAGCCGCGTGCGCGCCTGCGCCTGCTGGTCTGGCGCCACCTGCGCTCGATCCGCGACTACCCTCTGCTCTGCCGCCTGATGTTCCGCGAGGTGCAGTCCGAGCACGACTACCGCGGCACGGTGCTGCACGAGCTGAACCGTCGCTACACCCAGCTGCTGATGGACGTGATCGAGTCCGGCATCGCCGCCGGCCAGTTCCGCGGCGATGTGCCCGCCTCGCTGCTGCGCGCGATGGTCTACGGCGGCATCGAGCACCACAGCTGGAACTACGTCTGCGGCCGCGGCGAACTGGATATCGACGCGCTGGCCGACCAGATCATCGCCGTGCTCTGCGAAGGCATCGCCGTCGCGGAGGCCGGGCCGGATATCAAGCAGGAAATGAAACGGCTGACCCAGATCGCCAGCCGCATCGAAAAAGCATTGCCGAAGAAGTAGCACGGGAACCCAAATGACGCAGACCTTACCCGACACCTCGAAGTGGCCCTTCCAGTCCGTACTCGTCGCCAACCGCGGCGAGATTGCCGTGCGCGTGCTGCGCACCGTGCAGAAGCTCGGACTCAAGGGCATCGTCGTCTATCACGCTGCCGACCGCGGCACGCTGGCAGTCAAGATGGCCGACCAGGCCATCGAGATCACCGGCACGACGCCGGTCGCCAGCTACCTCGACGGCGCGCAGATCATCGCCGCGGCCAAGGCCAGCGGTGCCGGCGCGATCCACCCGGGCTACGGCTTCCTGTCCGAGAACAAGGGCTTCTGCGCGGCGGTCGAGGCCGCGGGCCTGCGCTTCATCGGCCCGACGCCGGAACAGATCGACCTGATGGGCGACAAGGTGCGCGCGCGCAACTATGTCGAGAAGGCCGGCTTCCCGGTCGCGCCCTCGGCGATCGAGGACGACGATCCGAAGACCTTCGTCGAGCGCTCGCGCAAGGTCGGCGCGCCGCTGCTGATCAAGCCCAGCGCCGGTGGCGGCGGCAAGGGCATGCGCATCGTGCGTGACCTGGCAATCCTGGAGCAGGAGATCGAGCGTGGCCGCAGCGAGGGCCAGCGCTACTTCGGCGACGGCCGCCTGTACTGCGAGCGCTACATCGAGAACCCGCGCCACATCGAGGTGCAGGTACTGGGCGACGGCCAGGGCAGCGTGGTGCACGTGTTCGAGCGCGAGTGCTCGGTGCAGCGCCGCTTCCAGAAGATCGTCGAGGAAACGCCCTCCCCGGCCCTGGACGCCGCGATGCGCGAGAAGATCTGCGAGACCGCGGCCGGCATCGCCCGCGCGCTGAACTACCGCAACGCCGGCACGGTCGAGTTCATCTTCGGCCAGGGCGGCGAGTTCTACTTCCTGGAGATGAACACGCGCCTGCAGGTGGAGCACCCGGTCACCGAGGAGATCACCGGCATTGACCTGGTGCTGCAGCAGTTGCGCGTCGCCGCCGGCGAGAAGCTGGGCTACGGCCAGGCCGACGTGAAATCCTCCGGCCACGCGATCGAGTTCCGCATCTACGCCGAGGACGCTGCGCGCGGCTACACGCCGACCACCGGCCCGATCCTGGTGCTGCATCCGCCGCAGGGCGAAGGCGTGCGCTGGGACAGCGGCGTGCTGCAGGGCGGCGAAGTGACCTCGGCCTTCGATCCGATGATCGCCAAGCTGATCATCCGCGGCAAGGATCGTACTGAAGCCATCGCCCGCGCCGACAAGGCGCTGCGCGAGACCGTGCTGCTGGGCTGCAAGACCAACACCGCCTTCCTGCGCCGCCTGCTGGCGCATCCGGCCTTCGTCGCCGGCGACGTCCACACCGGCTTCCTCGAGGCCAACCCGCAGATCGCGGCGGAACCGGAACTGCCGGCGGAAACGCTGCAGGCCCTGCTCGGCGCCGCGGCGCTGAGCACGCGCCCGATGCGCGATGTCGCCGATACGGTGCCGGACATGCATGCCGCCATGGGCGGCTGGAGAAACTAAATGCATCACGCCTTCAAGCTCGGCGACGCCGAGCACAATGTCGAAATCTCGCGCTCGGCCACGGCCTACCGCCTGCACTTCGGCGAGCAGGAAATCGCGGTCGACCTCAAGACCGGCGCCGATGGCCGCGCCTGGCTGACACTGGGTGAGAAGCACATCGAGGTCGTCATCGCCACGCGCGGCGACGATGTCTTCGTGCATCTCGACGGCGAGGCCTACCAGCTGCGCTACCAGCATCCGCTGGATCGTCTCGCCGCGGCCGGCCAGGGCAGCGCCGAGGACAACATCCGCGCGCCGATGCCGGGCAGCATCGTCGCCGTGCAGGTCCAGGCCGGTGATGCCGTCACCAAGGGCCAGACCCTGCTGGTAATGGAGAGCATGAAGATGGAAACGACGATCGCCGCGCCGCGCGACGGCACGGTGGCTGCCGTGACCTACGAGAAGGGCCAGACCTTCGATCGCGATGCGCTGCTGCTGAGCCTGGAGCCGAACAAGTGAAACGCATTGAATCCAAGTTGAACACGGCCTCCGCCGGTTTCCAGGCCAACGCCGCGCACAACCGCCGGCTGGCGCAGGAGTTCAAGAACAAGCAGGACAAGGTCCGCCACGACCGCCCGGAGCGCGACATCGAGCGCCTGCGCAAGCAGAACAAGCTGCTGGTGCGCGAGCGCATCAAGCTGCTGCTCGACCCGGGCACGCCGTTCCTGGAGTTCTCCTCGCTGGCGGCAAACGAGGCCTATGACGGCGAAGTGCCGGGCGCAGCCTGCGTCACCGGCATCGGCATCGTCTCCGGTCGTGAGGTCGTCATCAACGCCGGCGACGCCTCGGTCAAGGGCGGCGCCTGGTATCCGCTGACCGTCAAGAAGACGATCCGCGCGCTCGACATCGCGATCGAGAACCGCCTGCCGGTCGTGCATCTCTGCGATTCCGCCGGCGGCTTCCTGCCGCTGCAGGCCGATCTGTTCGCCGACAAGTATTACGCCGGCCGCATCTTCCGCAACCAGTGCATGCTGTCGAAGATGGGCGTGCAGCAGGTGTCGGTCGTGCTGGGCCATTGCACCGCGGGCGGCGCCTATGTGCCGGGCCTGTCGGACTACAACGTCATCGTGCGCGGCACCGGCGCGATCTTCCTCGCCGGCCCGCCGCTGGTGAAGGCCGCGACCGGTGAGGACGTCAGCGTCGATGAGCTCGGCGGCGCCGACATGCACACCAGCGTCTCCGGCACCGCCGACTACCCGGCCTCGTCGGAGGAGGAAGCGATCGCGATCGCGCGCGACATCGTCGCGCAGTTCAAGCGGCCGCAGAAGGCGCACACCGAGTGGCAGCCGCCCGAGGATCCGCACTACGACCCCAGCGAGCTCTACGGCGTGCTGCCGCAGGACATCAAGCAGGGCTTCGACATGCACGAGATCATCGCGCGCATCGTCGACGGCTCGCGCTTCCACGAATACCAGCCGAACTACGGCAAGACGCTGATCTGCGGCTACGCCCACATCTGGGGCTACAAGATCGGCATCCTCGCCAACAACGGCGTGCTGTTCAACGACAGCGCGCTCAAGGGCGCCCACTTCATCGAGCTGTGCAACCAGGCACGTACGCCGATCGTGTTCCTGCAGAACATCACCGGCTTCATGGTCGGCAAGGAATACGAGCGCCGCGGCATCACCAAGGACGGCGCCAAGATGATCATGGCGGTGTCGAACTGCGAGGTGCCGAAGTTCACCGTGATGTGCCATGGCTCCTTCGGCGCCGGCAACTACGGCATGAGCGGCCGCGCCTTCGACAGCCGCTTCCTGTTCAGCTGGCCGCAGTCGCAGATCAGCGTGATGGGCGCCGAGCAGGCCGCCAACACCCTGGCCGACGTCAAGATCCGCCAGCTGGCCAAGCAGGGCAAGAAGCTCAGCCAGGCCGACATCGACGGCATCCGCGACCCGGTGCTGGGCGAGTTCAAGCGCAAGCAGAGCGCCTACTGGTCCACCTCGGAAATCTGGGACGACGGCATCATCGACCCGGCCGACACCCGCAATGCCCTGGGCATGGCGATCTCGGCGTCTCTGAACACGCCAATCGAAGAGCCGCGCTACGGCGTGTTCCGGATGTAAGGCACCTGCTTGATCCTCGTCCGTCCGTCGAAAGGCGGACGGGGACGGCCTTGACCAATGACTTGACTGATTCTGGACCAATCGTCCAGGATCGCGGCCATGGCCTACGAACCGCATTTCAGCGTCACGCCACGACTCCTCGGCCATGCCGAGGAAATCGCTGTGCTGCGCGAACGGATCATGGCGGCATCCGTGCAGGTTTCGTGGATTCCGGCGCTGCAGCGCGAGACGCGTTCCCGCAATGTTCACGCCTCCACCGCCATCGAGGGAAACCCGCTGACGCTGGAACAGGTACGGGCGCTGGAGGAAGGCCATCCCCTTTCGGCACCCAGTGAGCGGGCAAAGCGGGAAGTCCTCAACTACTTTGCCGGCCTCCGCTACGTCGAGAAGCATGTCGACATCCAGAACATCCGGCACGACGACCTTTTCGAGCTGCACCTGATCCTCGCCGGAGACGTCATGGATCAAGGCCAGGCCGGCCGATACCGCACGATCAACGTCCGCGTCGGCAACTACGTGCCGCCGCCACCCAACGAAGTTTCTGGCCTGATGTTCGAGCTGCTGGAATGGTGGACCCGCGACGCACCGAAACTCTCCCCGGTGTTGAGCTCGGCGATCCTGCACTACCGCTTTGAGGCCATCCATCCCTTTGCCGACGGCAACGGCCGCACCGGCCGCGCGCTGGCGCTGTGGGACCTGTACCGGCGCGGCTTCGACACGCACCATATCTTCTCGGTGGACGAGTACTACTGGGAAGATCGCCCCAGCTACTACGCAGGGCTGGATGCCGTCCGCAAGCAGGGCGAGGATCTGAGTGGCTGGCTGGAGTATTGCGCGGAGGGCCTGCTGCAGACCCTGCAGCGAGTCTGGCTGCGCGTGCAGAGCCTGAACACCGAACGGCCCGAGAAAATCATCCTTCGGCCCAGGCAGGAAGAACTGCTGCACCTGCTACGTGACCACAACGGCATGGCGCCGGCCGAAATCTGGGCGGCGATGAAGATTTCGCGCCAGGGGGCATTGGACTTGCTGCGCCCCCTGTTGGACGCTGGTCTGGTCGAGAAGAGGGGAACGCAGAAGACGGGGCGCTATTTTCTTAAAGACGCTCCTAAAGCGACCTCACTTGCTTCTCCCGGGAGAGTTCGCCGATGAACCTCACCGACCACCAAGCGAAGTACTTCGCCCACGAACTGACCCGGCGCCATCCCCCGGATAGCCTGGAAAAGCTCGCGGGCGCGGTGGCCAGCGCGCAGGTGGATTTGAATCCGCATCAGGTCGATGCCGCGCTCTTCGCTTTCAGCTCTCCGCTGTCCAAGGGCGTGCTCCTGGCGGATGAAGTCGGCCTCGGCAAGACCATTGAAGCCGGCCTGGTCATTTCCCAGAAGTGGGCCGAGCGCAAACGCCGCATTCTCGTCATCACCCCTGCCAACCTGCGTAAGCAGTGGCACCAGGAGCTTGGGGAGAAGTTCTTCCTGCCCTGCCGGATTCTGGAAGCCAAGCCCTACAACGCCGCGATCAGGCAGGGACAGTTCCGCCCGTTCGAGGCGGACGAGATCGTCATCTGCTCGTACCAGTTCGCCCGTGCCAAGGCCAGCGACGTTGCCACCACCCCTTGGGATCTGGTCGTGATCGACGAAGCCCATCGCCTGCGCAACGTCTACAAGCCGTCCAATGTCATCGCCAACACGCTCAAAAAGGCGTTGGAAGGTCGTCATAAACTCTTGCTCACCGCCACGCCCCTGCAGAACTCGCTGCTGGAGCTGTTCGGCCTCGTCAGCATCATCGACGAGCATACTTTCGGCGACGTCAAGAGCTTCCGCGAGCAGTTCAGCAACCTGAGCCAGGAGCAGGTCTTCGACACGCTCAAGGCGCGCCTCAGGCCGCTCTGCCACCGTACCCTGCGCCGCCAGGTCACGGCCTATATCCCTTATACCCGCCGCCTGCCGCTGGTCGAAGAGTTCACGCCGGAGCAGGCGGAAGACGAGTTGTACGCGCTGGTGTCCGAGTACCTGCAGCGCCCGAATCTCCAGGCCCTGCCCTCCGGCCAGCGCTCGCTGATGACCCTGGTTCTGCGCAAGCTGCTGGCCTCCAGCACCTTCGCCATCGCCGGTGCGCTCACCTCCATTTCCAACCGGCTCAAGGGCAAGCTCAAGAAGCAAGCTCCGGTCACCACGCTGGAAGAAGAGCTGGATCAGGACTACGAGGCGCTGGACGAGACTGCCGAGGAATGGCCCGAAGAGCCGGATGCCCCGCTGAGCGATGCCGACGTCCAGGCCCTGGAACAGGAAATCGCTGACCTCGACGCCTTTGCCCGCCTGGCCACGTCCATCGACCAGAACGCCAAGGGCAAGGCCTTGCTCAAGGCGCTGCATGTGGCGATGGACAAGGTTGTTTCATTGAAGGCCGCACAGAAGGCCATCATCTTTACCGAATCCCGCCGCACCCAGAACTATCTGTTGCGCGTGCTCGCGGCCAGCCCGTGGAAGGATGGCCTCGTCCTGTTCAACGGCTCCAACACCGACGATCGCTCCAAGGCGATCTATGCCAGCTGGCTGGCCCGGCACCAAGGCACGGACCGTGTCACTGGCTCTCGCAGCGCAGACATGCGCTCGGCGCTGGTCGACTATTTCCGGGAAAGCGGCCAGATCATGATCGCCACCGAGGCTGCGGCTGAGGGCATCAACCTGCAATTCTGCTCGCTGGTCGTGAACTACGACCTGCCCTGGAATCCGCAGCGCATCGAACAGCGCATCGGCCGCTGCCATCGCTATGGCCAGAAGCATGATGTGGTCGTAGTCAACTTCCTCAACCGCAAGAACCAGGCAGACCAGCGCGTCTTCCAGTTGCTGAGCGAGAAGTTCCAGCTGTTCGAGGGCGTGTTCGGTGCCAGCGACGAAGTTCTGGGCGCGCTGGAGTCCGGAGTGGACTTCGAAAAGCGCATCCACGACATCTACCAGCGCTGCCGCAAACCGGAAGAGATCAAGCAGGCCTTCGATCAGCTGCAGCTCGAACTGAGCTTCGAGATCAACGAGGCGATGACACAGACGCGCCGCAAGCTGCTGGAGCACTTCGACGACGAGGTGCGCGAGAAGCTGCGGGTGCAGGACCAATCTTCGCAAGCCGCGCTCGGCAAATTCGAGCGCCTGTTGATGCAGCTTACGCGGCATGAGCTGGCGGGCAAGGCGCAGTTCGAAGACGACGGAAAGTTCCGGTTGGATGTCGCGCCGCCCGCAGGCGATGGCGTAGCCGACATTCCGCTAGGCCTCTACGAACTCCCCCGCCGCTCTGGCGACGCTCATACCTACCGACTTGGCTGCCCGCTGGCCGATGCTGTCATCCGCCAGGCCAAGCACCGCGAGCTGCATCCTGCTCAAATCGAATTCAGCTACCAGGATCATTTGGGCAAGATCAGCATCCTCGAACCTTTTCGCGGAGCCAGTGGGTTCCTGAACGTTTCCCTATTTACCGTCGAATCCCCGGATCAGGCCGAAGACCACCTGATTCTTGCGGGCGTCACCGACAGCGGTGAGCCGCTGGACGAAGAGGTCATGCGCCGCTTGCTTTTCCTCCCGGCGTCAAGCTCCCCCCTCCCGTCCCACAGCGACTCCCTGCGGTCGCAGACGGGAGAGGGGTTGGGCGAGAGGGCTTCTGGACTCGACACCCAAACCCAAGCCCGCCAAGCCGCCCTCCAGCGTGGCATCTCCGAACGCAACGCCCGCTACTTTGAAGCGGAAGTCGAAAAGCTCGACGGTTGGGCGGATGACCTGAAAGTGGGACTGGAACGCGAGATTAAAGAGCTGGACAAGCAGATCAAGGAAGCCCGTCGCGCCACAACTATTGCGTTGACGCTAGAGGAGAAGCTGGCCGGGCAGAAGAAAATCAAAGCCCTAGAGTCCCAACGCAACGACAAACGCAGGTTCCTTTTTGACGCCCAAGACAGAGTCGATGAGCAGCGTGAACTTTTGATCTCTGGAATTGAGGACAGAATGAAAGCAGTCGATCGATCCCAGCAACTGCTGCGGATGCGGTGGAATATCAAGTAGATCGGGGGGAAAATGAGCTTGGAAGCACCGCAGCTAGTACTGCTTGAGAGGCACTTGGATCAAGAAATTGTCCCATCCCTACCGCCTCTACTGAAGCCTTCAAATGTGGCTGATAACAATGCCAAGAAGAATAGGTCTCGAGCATTCAGCGCTTTCGCGCTTGCAAATCTGTGCGGGATATCGAAAGCGGAGGCAGCAAAGGCAGTGGTGGATGATTTCGACGATTTCGGCGTCGATGCCATCTACTACCACGCCCGGTTCGAGACCCTCTATGTTGTCCAGTCCAAACTCAAGGCTGCCGATTCTTTCGGACAAGACGAGGCGCTCGCCTTCTGCCAAGGAGTCAGAAAGCTTCTCAAGCAAGAGCTTGCTGAATTCAATGAGAATGTCCAGAAGCGCACTATCGAAATTGAAGGAGCGCTGGAATCCTGCAGCAAGATAAAACTAGTGATTGCACACACTGGAAGTGGAATCAGCAAGCACGCGAAGCATGCCGTGGACGAACTTCTGGCTGACGAAGATCATGGCGAGGAGCGCCTCGACGGCGTCGTGATCGACTATGACGCCGTGCGAGTCGTCGAGGATCTTCGCGGCGCCAAGGCGTACAGCAAGATAAGCACGGATTTGCTGGTTCAAAAGTGCGAAATGGTGAGTGAGCCGAGGCTCACGTATTTTGGCCTGATTCCCCTATCTGATTTGGTCAATCTTCATCAAAAGCATGACAAGGCCCTGTACGAGCGAAATATTCGCACTTTTCTTGGGCATAAGACCGAGGTAAACGGTTCAATCCAGAAAACGCTATCGACCAAACCACAGGACTTTCTTTTCCTTAACAACGGCGTGACCGTGCTTTGCGAAGAGATAGAACCCAAGAATGTTAAAGCAGGAAGAAAGCGCCTCAAGGTGCGTGGCCTGTCAGTCATCAACGGCGCTCAGACCATCGCATCATCGGCACGCTTTGTTAAAGACAACCCTCAAAGTGACATATCGTCAGCACGAGTCTCGCTGACACTTATAAAGGCGGACGCGGATAGCGACTTCGGGAAACAGGTAACGCGTGCACGCAACCACCAGAATCCCGTACATTTTTCGAACTTCGCTGCGCTGGATGATGAACAGGAGCGTCTGAGGCGTGACTTGGCGCACTTGGGCATCGATTATGTCTACAAGGCAGAGGCAGTCGACCAAGCCGGCGACCCCAATCGCATACGGATAGATGAAGCAGCCCAAGCATTGGCGATTCTCACCAGCGATCCCCGCTACGTGGTCTGGCTGAAGAAGGAGCCTGCGCAACTTCTCGATACAACCTCGGATCGGTACAAGCTGCTATTCGGTCCTAGCGTCACTGGCTTTCAGCTGGCGAATGCTGTGCGCATAAATCGTTATCTACAGCAGCGCATGGCGTCGGAGGCG
>DATILC010000296.1:0-2756 GCA_035476855.1 Solimonas sp.
GCCAACCTGCACCGCCTGATGACGCGCGTGAAGCCGGGGCTGATCCGCGTCGACGCCGACGAGGTCACGTACCCGGCACACATCATCGTGCGCTACGAGATCGAACGCCCGCTGATCGAAGGCGAGATCGAGGCCGACGACGTTCCGGCGCTGTGGGACGCCAAGATGGCCGAGTTGCTCGGGCTGGACACGCGCGGCAACTTCAAGGATGGCCCGATGCAGGACGTGCACTGGCCCAGCGGCCTGTTCGGCTACTTCCCGTGTTACTCGCTCGGCGCGATGTACGCGGCGCAGTGGTTCGCCGCGATGCGCCGGGTCACGCCAGACCTCGATGCGTTCATCGCGCGCGGCGACTTTGCGCCGGTGTTCAATTGGTTGCGCGAGCACATCTGGCAGCCCGCCAGTCGGTGGACCACCGATGAGCTGGCGCAGCGGGCCAGCGGCGAGCCGCTGAACCCGGCGCACTTCAAGGCCCACCTCGAGGCGCGTTACCTTTAGCTGGCGCTCGGGTCGCGGCCTACCCCGGAGCGCGAGGCTCGGGCTGCGGGGGCCTTGCGCGGCGCCTTCTTGGCGGCCGTCTTCGCCGAGGGCTTCTTCGCCGGCGACTTCTTGCCGCCGAGCTTGGCCACTTCGGCCGCCAGCTGGTCGATGCGATCGGTCAGCGCAGCCAGGTCCTTCGCGCTCGGCACACCCAGGCGGCTCATCGCCTTGGCCGTGCGCTGTTCGAAGATCGATTCGAGCTTGTCCCAGTGCTGGCCGGCTTTGGCGGTCACCTCGCCGGCCATCGCCGTCATCTTGCCGGTGACTTCGCTGATCTTCTCTTCGGCTGCGCCTTGCGTCTTGCGCTGCAGGCTGATGCCCTCCTTGATCAGCTTGTCGAAGGACTGCGTGCCTTCGGCCTGCGCCTTGGCGAACGCGCCCATGCCGGCCAGCCAGATCTGCTGAGCCGACTCCTTGATCGACTGCGCGAGTGCGCTGTCGAGCAAGCCGGCGGGGCTGGCAGCCTTTTTCTCGGCCATCGCTTTGAGTTTCCTGACCATCGTGGGCTCCATGTGCTGTGGCGGATCGCCGCATGCAGCGCGGCAATCATCGGGCGGCAGTGTAGGCACACCTGCAGTCAGCGCGCAGCAGCGATCGCTAGACCCGCGCGTCTAACCGCGATGCGCGTGCGCGCGTCCGGCTTGGGGTTAGCGCGTGCGCCGGCTGGCCGGCAGTTGCACAAGAATGGCCGCACACTGCGCGCCCGGGCGCGCGGCGAGCCGCCCAAGGAGGAGCCTCATGCAGTACTTCGTGACCGGCGCGACCGGGTTCATCGGCAAACGCCTCGTCAAGGCACTGCTGGCGCGGCGCGGCACGACGGTGCACTTCCTGTTGCGTCCCGGCAGCGAGGACAAGTTGCCGGCGTTGCGCGAGTACTGGGGCGCCAACGCGCAACGCGCGCACGCGGTGGCGGGCGACCTCACCGCCAGGAAGCTCGGCGTCCCGGCCGACGACCTGAAGGCGCTGAAAGGCAAGGTGAATGCCGTGTACCACCTGGCCGCGGTGTACGACCTCGGCGCCGACGAAGACAGCCAGGTGCAGGTCAACATCGAGGGCACGCGGCATGTCTGCGAGTTCGCCAAGGCGGTGGACGCCGGCCACCTGCACCACGTGTCGTCGATCGCTGCCGCCGGGCTGTACGAGGGCGTGTTCCGCGAGGACATGTTCGACGAGGCCGAGAACCTCGACCACCCGTACTTCATGACCAAGCACGAATCGGAAAAGATCGTGCGCAACGAGAGCAAGACGCCGTGGACGGTGTACCGGCCGGCGCTCGTGGTGGGCGACAGCAGCACCGGCGAGATGGACAAGATCGACGGGCCGTACTACTTCTTCAAGCTGATCCAGCGCATGCGCCAGATTGTGCCGCCGTGGTTCCCCGCCATCGGGTTGGAAGGCGGGCGCATCAACATCGTGCCGGTGGACTTCGTGGTCGCCGCGATCGACCACATCTCGCATCAGAAAGCCATCGACGGCAAGTGCTACCACCTGGTCGACCCGATGGGCTACCGGGTCGGCGACGTGCTCGACATCTTCAGCATGGCCGCGCATGCGCCCAAGATGAGCGTGTTCGTCAACGCCGCGCTGCTCGGCTTCATTCCCAAGAGCGTGAAGAAGGGCTTGATGGCGCTGGCGCCGGTGCGCCGCATCCGCAACGCGGTGATGAAGGATCTCGGGCTGCCCGACGACATCCTCGAGTTCGTCAACTATCCGACCCGCTTCGACCGCCGCGAGACCGACGCCGCGCTGAAGGGCAGCGGCATCGAGTGCCCGAACCTCAACGACTACGCGTGGCGGCTGTGGGACTACTGGGAGCGCCACCTCGACCCCGACCTGTTCATCGATCGCAGCCTGAAAGGCACGGTCGGCGGCAAGGTGGTGCTGGTCACCGGCGGCTCGTCGGGCATCGGGCTGGCGGCGGCCTGCAAATTCGCCGAAGCCGGTGCGGTGACGATCATCTGTGCGCGCGACGAGGGCAAGCTCGGCGAGGCGGTGAAGGAGATCGTCGCCTACGCCAAGCAGCGCGGCACGGCGGACCCGAAGGTGTTCAGCTACAGCGTCGACATTGCCGACGCCGAGGGCTGCGCCGCGTTCGTCAAGGCCCTCGAAGGCGAACACGGCGGCGTCGACTTCCTGATCAACAACGCCGGCCGCTCGATCCGCCGCGCCATCGAATCGAGCTACGAGCGTTTCCACGACTACGAGCGCACGATGCA
>DATILC010000297.1:0-23203 GCA_035476855.1 Solimonas sp.
GGCGGGCGCAGCCCTTGTCGCTGAAGGTGACGACGCCATCGGCGTCACGGCAGGTGTAGACCCGCGCATCCGCGGTCCCGGCGAATCCGGCCAGGCCGCCCACGAGCGCCAGCACGACGCCCGCCCATCTCAAGCCTTTCACAGCTGACCCCTTGCTCGTTATTTCCGCGCCGCTTCCCGCGGCGCTGCCCCAGCTGCCTAGGGTCGCCATCCGGGCGCGGCAACGCAAGCCCTGGCCCGACTTCAGGCAGGATTTCCCATGACCTGCGGGCATAGCTGCGCGATCCCCTCGCGGATGAGCTCCCCCAGCCGCCAGGCCGCGCGGCCGGGGTAGTCGCGGTCGGCATAGACCAGGTAGAGCTCGGCGTAGCGCTCGCGCCCCTCGCGCAGCGGCAGCGGCTTGAGCTGGCCGCGCTGCAGTTCCTCGCGGATGGTCTCCTCCGGGAACCAGGAAAAGCCCAGGCCCATGGTCGCCGCCGCGATCCAGGTCGCCTTGTGGCTCACCGTCCAGCGCTGCTCCGCCAGCTGCCAGCCGCCGGTTTCGCGGGTGCGCTGCTGAGCCGAGTCGCGCATCACCAGCTGGCGGTGGCGGCGCAGGTCGCGATAGTCGGGCTCGCGCCCCAACTGGTGCAGCGGATGTTCCGGATGGGCCGCGGCGACAAAGCGCACGCGCATCAACGGATCGCCGGAGAAGCCCGGCGGGATGTGGGTGGTGATGGCAAAGTCGACGCGCCGCTGGATCAGCGCCTCGTCGGTGCCGCCCAGCACGGTCTCGTGCAGCTGGATGCGCGTTTCCGGCCGTTCCCCGGCAAAGCGCGCGAAGCAGCGCAGCAGCAGCCAGGTCGGGAAGATGATCTCCGCTGCCAGGTGCACCTCCGCCTCCCAGCCCGCCGCCAGCCCGGCCGCGCCCTCCTCCAGCGCCACCGCCTCGTCCAGCAGGGTGCGGGCGCGCCGATACAGCAGCTGCCCGGCCGGCGTCAGCACCGCCTTGCGGCCGCTGATGCTGAAGACCTTCAGATCCAGCAGGCGCTCGATCTTCTGCACCGCATAGGTCACCGAGGACTGGGTCTTGTGCAGCTGCTCCGAGGCCTGGGCGTAGCCCCCGTGCTCCACCACCGCGGCCAGCGCACGCCATTGTTCCAGGCTGATTTTCGGATTCATGATCGATTTATTCGATTGTTAAAGCCGAATATATCTGCTTTTTAATCGAATCTGGCAATCGTTTAATGGCGTCACACCAAGGACACACCGGAGCAACGCCATGACCACCCAGACCCGCAACATCCTCCAGCTCAACAGCAGCCTGTCGGGCGACAACAGCCACTCCAGCCGCCTCGCTGCCGCCTTCAGCGCCAGCCTCGCCGCCCAGGGTGGCCGCGTGACCCTGCGCGACCTCGCCGCCGAGCCGGTGCCGCACCTGGATGGCGCCCGCTTCGGCGCCTTCATCGCCAAGCCCGAGGAGCGCACTGCCGAGCAGCGCAACGTCGTCGCCTACTCCGATGCCCTGATCGCCGAGCTGAAGCGCGCCGACGTCATCGTGCTGGGCCTGCCGCTGTACAACTTCGGCGTGCCCTCGCAGCTGAAGAGCTACTTCGACCACATCGCCCGCGCCGGCCACACCTTCCGCTACACCGCCAACGGCCCGGAAGGCCTGGTCAAGGGCAAGAAGGCCTATGTCTTCGCCACCCGCGGCGGCCAGTACGCCGGCACGCCGCTGGACACGCAGACCAGCTACGTGCGCGACTTCCTGCGCTTCATCGGCATCGACGACGTCGAGTTCGTCTACGCCGAGGGCCTGGCGATTTCCGAGACCAGCCGCCAGCAAAGCCTGGAGCGTGCGCAGACGCAGCTCGAACGCCTGGCCGCCTGAACCTGAAAAGAACAATTGGCCACGGATTGCACGGATTACACGGATTACACGGATTGAAAAGATGGTGTTGCAGCTTCTTGATCCGTGTTCATCCGCGTAATCCGTGGCAAAAGAGCTTTTCTGACTGAACGACCCTACCCACCTACAGGAGACTCACATGAACGCTTTCTTCAACCGCCTGCAGAACCCGCTGACGCTGCTCGGCCGCCTGCTGATCGCCACGATCTTCGTCGGCGCCGGCTACAGCAAGCTCGGCGGCTATGCCGCCACCCAGGGCTACATGGAATCGATGGGCGTGCCCGGCGCGCTGCTGCCGCTGGTGATCCTCGCCGAACTCGGCGGCGGCCTCGCCATCGTCCTCGGCTTCCTCACCCGGCTGGCCGCACTGGGCCTGGCCGTGTTCAGCATCGCCTCGGCCTTCATCTTCCACGGCGGCAGCGCCGACCAGGTGCAGCAGATCATGTTCCTGAAGAACCTCGCGATGGCCGGCGGTTTCCTGTTCCTGGTCGCGCACGGTGCCGGCCAGTACAGCCTCGACGCCAAGCTGTTCAAGCAATCCTGATCACTGCGTACAACCGGAGACAATCATGAGCACCCGCAAGCTGCAGCAGGTCATCGATGCGCAGCCGACCTCGGACGGCGCTGGCGTCAAGCTGCGCCGCTCCATCGGCTCGCTGCCGGGCCTG
Organism: Solimonas sp.; assembly: GCA_035476855.1. Taxonomy (GTDB): domain Bacteria; phylum Pseudomonadota; class Gammaproteobacteria; order Nevskiales; family Nevskiaceae; genus Solimonas_A. The sequence goes on from DATILC010000297.1 coordinate 2,557, forward strand.
CGCCTCGATCCCTTCCTGATGCTGGACGAGTTTTCCTCGGACAGCGCCGACGACTACATCGCCGGCTTCCCGTCGCACCCGCACCGCGGCTTCGAGACCGTCACCTACATGCTCGACGGCCGCATGCGCCACGAGGACCACATGGGCAACCGCGGCGACCTCGGCCCCGGCGACGTGCAGTGGATGAGCGCCGCGCGCGGCATCATCCACTCCGAGATGCCGCAGCAGAGCGAGGGCCGCATGCGCGGCTTCCAGCTGTGGATCAACCTGCCGGCGCGCGAGAAGATGAAGCCCGCCAGCTACCGCGACATTGCCGCGGCGCAGATCCCGGTGGTGAGCTTGCAGGGCGGCGGGCGCGTGAAGCTGATTGCGGGCAGCGTCGCGCTCGATGGCGTGGAGACCGCCGGCGCGATCGCCGGCGTTTCCACCGAGCCGGTGTACCTGGACGTCGAACTGCCGGCGAACGCGGTGTTCACGCAGGCGCTGCCGGCCGCGCATAACGCCTTCGTCTACGCCTACGAGGGCTCGCTACGCATCGACGACCGTGAGGTACCACGGCATGCGGCGGGTGTGCTGTCGGCGGGCGACCACTTCGAGGCCCAGGCCGGGCCCGAGGGCGCACGCTTCATCCTGCTGGCCGGCAAGCCGCTGCGCGAGCCGGTGGTGCAGTACGGGCCGTTCGTGATGAATACCCGCGAGGAGATCGAGCAGGCGCTCGACGACTACCGCCGCGGACGCCTGGCGGCGTAGCGCAGCGCGGCCAGCAGGCCAAGCAACAGCGGTGGCAGGGCACCGCCACCGCTGTTGTCGGTACCGCCCGCGGCCTGCAGCGAGTTTGCCGTGGCGGTCGTTGGCGCCGCTTGTGCGCTCCGATTCCAGCGCGGCCAGCCGCTGACCCAGTGCGTTGGCGGCTGTACAAGCTCGGCTTCATCCAGCACCACGACCTGGGGCGTCTCCGGAACAGCCGGCTCAAAGATGACCGGGCCGATGACCAGCGGAGGTAGCGTCAGATCCGGGCCGATGACGATCCCGCCGAGCAGGACCTCGATGGTGGACGCATCTATGTCACCGATGCTGATGACTCCCGCACCACTGCCGATAACCCAGGGAACGGTGCCCAAGTCGCCGAAGGTGATGACGCCGGAGCTGATCGTGATGTCGGAACCGCTGCCCAATGGCGGGACAGCGCCGTCGGGAGGTGCAATGTGCAGGTCGCCCAGCACGATATCTCCGTTGGCGTCCAGCACCAGCATACCCGCCGACTGGAGCGTCTCGAAACGCAACGGACCACCGCTGACCATCTCGAACTCCGAACCGGTATCGCCCGGGCTCATCGTGAAATGGATCGGCGTCGACAGATCGCCGTCGGCGATGCCGCCACCCTTCAGGCTCACTGCACCGGCGGATGCGATCCTGCCCAGGTGCACCGCGCCGGGACTCTGCACGCTGACCCGGCGCGCAGAACTCACCTGCAATCCACCGCCCTCGGCCACTTCCAGCTGCCCCTGGTCTCCGATGTCGAAGACGCCATTGCTGCCGAAACGAAGGGCACCGCCCGCGCCCAGCACGATGCTTCCGCCACCAGCAAAGTCCGGCGCCTCGCCTTCACCCGGAGCCGGCAGGATCGACCCACCCGCGCCGAGGTCGATGCTGCCCCCGTCGCCCAGTTGCAGTGAGCCGCCGGGGCCGAAGGACAGCGTTGCCGTACCGGTCGCCTCGATTGCGCCGCCCGCGGGAAATTCGAAACGGGCGGTGCAAGGCTGGATCTCGCATAGCACAGCCGCCGAAGCCGGAGCCGCCGCCGCCGCGCCGCTCAGCAGCAGAACTGCGGCCCTCATTCCACGACGACTGAGCAGCGCCATGCCGACCCCCTGATCTTGTTCTGAGCCCAGTCTCGGACGATACCTTCATCCCCGCAAGCTGTACCGGTCGTCAGGTTTGCGCGCCGTCACGGTTTTGCCGGCGCACCTTCGCTGCCGGTCGCGGTCACAGGAACAGGCATCTGCCGGGGGCCTTGTGATGAACGCCAGCATGCGTCGTCGAACCGGTGCAGCAGTCGCCGCTGCACTGGCCCTGTTCTTGCCTGCGGCCGTCGCGGCGCAGGACAACCCGCTCGAATCCTATGTGCAGCGACCCGAGCCGGCCTTCGAGTGGCAACTGCAGAACGTCACGACAGGATTCCTCGCCGATCTCTACCGGCTGCGGCTGGTCTCGCAGCAGTGGCTCGACGGCAGCCAGGTCGACCATCCGCTGTGGACCCATGAGCTGCACCTGGCGCTGCCGCGGCCGCTCTGCGGCGACAGTGCACAGACCTCGACACTCGCGGTCCTGGTCATCAGCGGCGGGCGCAACACGCCGGAGGGCGAGCCGCGGCCCAGCAGCCGTGACCACTCGCTGCTGGCCGGACTGATCGCGCAGACCATCTGCCGGCCGGTGTTCGAACTGCGCCAGGTGCCGAACCAGCCGTTGCTGTTCACCGGCCAGCAGGAAGGACGCCGCGAGGACGCGATCCTGGCCTACTCGATGGATCGCTACCTCAGCGGCGAGCCCGGCGACTGGCCGGCACAGATGGCGATGGTCAAGGCCACGGTGCAGGCGATGAATGCGGCGCAGGCCTTCTCGCGCACGCGAGCCGAGGTGCCGGACATCGAGCGCTTCGTGCTGCTCGGCGCCTCCAAGCGAGGCTGGACCGCCTGGCTGACCGCGGCGGTGGACCCGCGCGTGCAGGCGATCATCCCGGTGTCGATCGACATGCCGAACATGGCCGCGCAGTTCCCGCACTTCATGCGCGCATACGGCGACTACACGCCGGCGCTGGCCGACTACAAGGGCTTCGACATCGGCTGCCGCATGGCCGGCGCGCGTGGTGCGGAACTGCTCGGCATCATCGATCCCTGGCTGTGGCGCGAGCGGTTGTCGTTGCCGAAGCTGCTGATCAACTCCGCCGGCGACGAGTTCTTCATCAGCGATTCCTCGCGCTTCTACTACGACGCCCTGCCCGGCCCCAAGCGCCTGCGCTACACCGTCAACACCGACCACGACCAGGGCGACAAGCTGGACCGCCACCAGCTGTTCCTGATCGCACGCAACTGGATCGACGACCTGGTCGCCGGCCGCGAGCCGCCGCGACTGGACTGGGAGCGGCCGCAGCCCGACCTGCTGGTGGTGCGCCCCTCGGTACCGGTGCGCGAGATGCGGCTGTGGCGCGCGGAGAATCCGCAGGCGCGCGACTTCCGCCTGGAGACCATCGGCCCCGCCTGGGAATCGAAGATCCTCAAGCCCGCCGGCGACGGCAGCTACCGCATCAAGCTGCGCACGCCGAAGCAGGGCTGGCGCGCGGTGCTGGTCGAGGGCGTGTTCGGCGGCCCCACCTGGGACCGGCAGCAGAGCTACACCACCGGCGTCTACGTGTTGCCGGAAACCCTGCCCTATCCGCCGCCGGACTGCGCGCGGGCGCAGGCCGCCGGGGCTCAGGCGCCGGCGGATCCGCCTTCGCGAAACTGAGTCGGCGAGCAGCCCTGCCAGCGCCGGAACGCGCGGGTGAAGCTGCTGGCATCGGTGAAGCCGAGCAGGAAGGTGATCTCGCCGACGCTGTAGCGGCGATCCTGCAGGTAGGACAGCGCCAGCTCGCGGCGCGTGTCGTTGAGCAGGGTCTCGTAGCTGCTGCCCTCCTCGGCGAGCTTGCGCTGCAGGCTGCGCAGCGACAGGTGCAGCGCATCGGCGACCTTCTCCGCCGTGGGCACCCCGGTCGGCAACAGCGTGGTCAGCGCGGCCCGCACGCGGGCACGCAGGTTCTCGCGGTCATGGCGCGCCAGGTAGCGCAGCACGATCTCGTCGTTATGCCGCGCCAGCTCCGGGTTGGCGTCGGCCATGCGCCGGTCGAAGGCGTCGCGCGGAAACCAGATGGCATTGTCCGCGGCGGCGAACTGCAGCGGACAGCGCAGGACGCGCGCATAGCCGCTGGTATCGGCCGGCGGCGCGCGGCGCAGGCTGATGCGGCGCGGTGAAAAGTTGCTGCCGAGCTGGCTGCGGCAGAAGCGGATGAACAGGCTGATGAAGGCGTCGATCGACTCCGGCGCCGGCTGCACCGGCCCCGGCAGCGGCCGGATCAGGAAGCGCAGGTCGTCGCCCTGCTCGCTCAGCTCCAGGTCCACCGCGTCGGTGACGATGCGGAAGTAGCGAACCATGCGCTCGAAGGCCTCGCGCAGCGTCGTGCTGGCGGTCAGCGCATAGCCCAGCGCGTGGAAGGTGGTCGGCGTCACCTGGCTGGCCACCAGCAGGCCGAAGGCCGGGTCACCGCTGGCGCGCACGCACAGGCCCCAGAGCCGGGTGGTCTGCTCCAGCGGGTAGCGCGCATTGGGATCGTCCAGCGCGGCCAGGTCGACGCCGGCCTCGGCGAACAGCGCCGCGCTGTCCAGTCCGGCGCGGTCCAGCGCCCGGCGGATCGCGCGGCCCCAGCTACTCAGTACAGTCGTTCGCTGCATTGGCGCCCATGGTCAAGCGTTTGGCAGACCGGGACAGGCTGGCCGCGCCTCATCTCCGCAGAATCCGCTCATTAGATGGTTTCCCTTTCGGAGAATGATGACATGGTCCCCTCGACGGCTGGCGCCGGCATGAACGACGCCCAGAAATCCGCCCACATCCGCCAGGTCGTGCTGCAGGCCGGCGTCGAACTGCGCCAGCGCCATCCCTGGCTCAAGCAGCAGGACCTGATCGGCGGCAGCGTCATGGCCGTCTCCATCCTCGGCATGATCGCCAGCGGCTGGCTCTATGCCATTGGCCAGATTCCCTGGTGGGTCTGCGTTCCGGTCAGTGCGCTGTTCGCCTCGTTCATCCACGAGCTGGAACATGACCTGATCCACACCATGTACTTCCGCCACAGCCCGCATGGCTGGAACCTGATGATGGCGCTGTGCTGGATCACCCGCCCGAGCACGATCAGCCCCTGGGTGCGCAAGCGCATCCATCTGCACCACCACAAGCACTCCGGCACCGAGTCCGACCTCGAGGAGTTCGCCGTCACCAACGGCGAGCGCTGGGGCCTCAAGCGCCTGATCATGACCGGCGACCACATGCTGGCGATCTACCTGCGTCCGCTCAGCATGCACCGGGTCAGCCGCAACTACCTGCGCGCCCAGGCGAAGAGCCGCGAGGAATTCCAGGCGCTGCGCCGCGAACTGGTCAGCGGCTACTTCCCGCTCGGCCTGCTGCACTACGCGCTGTGGCATGGCTTCGTCGCGTACCACGTGCTGGCCCTCGGTGCCGCGGCGCTGGGCCAGCCGCTGCCGCTGGCCGCCTGGTCGCAGCAGGCCAGCCAGTGGCTGGGCTTCGGCGTCGACCTGCCGCAGCTGCTGGCGCTGTGGACCACGGTGGTCGTGGTCTGGCTGGCGCCCAACGTGCTGCGCGTGTTCAGCCTGCACTTCATCGCTACCAACATGCACTACTACGGCGACGTCGAGGACGGCAACGTCATGCAGCAATGCCAGGTGCTGAACCCCTGGTGGCTGATGCCGCTGCAGCTGTTCTGCTTCAACTTCGGCGCCACCCACGCGATCCACCACTTCGCGGTGAAGGAGCCGTTCTACGTGCGCCAGTGGACCGCCTCGACCGCCCACGCGGTGATGCGCGAGATGGGCGTGCGCTTCAACGACATCGGCACCTTCCGCCGCGCCAACCGCTGGGCGAAGACGGATCAGGCGAATGCCCAGTGGGCATTCGCCCCGTCGAGCGCCCGGCCAGGGATGGCCGGGCCGGGGGCCGATTGAGAGATGAGGTCGCGCCATGGATGGCGCCCCTGCTCTCGCCCGCCACGGCCTGAAGCCGCTGCGGTGAACAGACAGGGGCGGCCACGGCCGCCCCTGTTTCGTTCTGCCAGCCCGCCGGCGCGACCGTCCGTCGATCCGGCACTGGACTTTTCAGTGAACATTTGTAAACTGTTCAATATCGTTTGAACAGCGGCCCTGCCGCCGGGGGTTTTCCGATGGCCAATCCTTCTTCCCGCGACAGCGGCCTGGCCCAGATTCGCGGCGCCGTGGCGCTGACCGGCCTGGCGCTGGACCAGATCACCGGCCGCGTCCACGAATTCCATCGGGCGATCTCGGATATTCCGTTCAAGGGCATGGCACCGCTGCCCGGCATCAACGCCGGCAGCGAGCCGACGAGGCTGATCCACGACAGCATCACCGACGGCGTCTACGGCGCCGTGCGCGGCTCGATGAAGCTGATCTTCGATGCGGCGGAAACCATGCTGCGCGAGGTCGAGAAGGTGGCGCCGCCGGTGGCGGTCGCACCCAGCTTCAACCGCGACATGGCAGTCAGCGCGCTGGCGGGCTTCGTCGGCGACAACATGGCGGTCAAGCGCAATCCGCTGACGCCGCGCATGGGCCTCTACAGCGCCGGCGAGCGCCTCGAACTGGGCCGCGAAGACCTGGCCGCGGCCTATCCGCAGGCCACGCGCAAGCTGGTGATCTTCATCCACGGCCTGGCCTGCAACGAGCAGGTCTGGGATTTCTACTGCGAGCCGGACAACCCGGATACGCATCCCTACGCCTCGAAGCTGGAACACGAGCTCGGCTACACGCCGCTGTTCGTGCGCTACAACAGCGGCCTGCACATCTCGCGCAACGGCGCGCGCCTGGCGCGGATGATCTCGCGCCTGGTCGAGCGCTGGCCGCAGCGTGTCGACGAGATCGTGCTGGTCGGCCACAGCATGGGCGGCCTGGTGGCGCGCTCGGCCGCTGCCGCGGCACTGCGCGAGAACGCGCGCTGGCCGGCGCTGCTGTCGAACCTGATCTGCCTCGGCTCACCGCACCTGGGCGCGCCGCTGGAGCGCGTGGTCCACGCCGGCAGCCGCCTGATGCACCGCTACACGCTGTCGCGGCCGATCGCCAAGCTGCTGCAGAGCCGCGCCGTCGGCGTGAAGGACCTGGGCCACGGCTATGTCATCGACGAGGACTGGCGTGGCCGCGATGCCGACTTCAGCCTCGGCGGCACCGGCAACACGCGCATTCCCCGGCCCGCGGGGGCGCGCTACCACTTCTTCGGCTGCAGCATCGGCGCAGACGAGAACGACCTGGTCGGCCGCGTCATCGGCGATGGCCTGGTGCTGCTACCCAGCTCAACGGCCTCGCAGCTGGCCGATGCCGACGTCGCGGTGCTGTTCAAGACCAACCACCTGCGCCTGCTCAACCACCCGGTGATCTACGGCCTGATCCGCGACGCCCTGCAGGGACGCGCGGCGCTGCCGGCAGCGTAGCCGCCGCCGTCTTCCACAGCGCATCCTCGGCCTCCGGCGACAGCTGCAGGTCGCCATAGGCCAGCGTCTCGCCGCAGGCATCGCAGGCCGCGACCGGCTGCAGCAGCGCGCCGCAGCGGCGATGGAACAGCAGCAGCGGCGGCCCCTTGCGGCCGGCCAGCCAGCGGTCGCCCCAGCGCAGCAGCGTGACGATGATCGGGAACAGGTCCAGACCCTGCTCGGTCAGCCGGTAGCCGTCGCGTGCATCGGCGCCGCGTTCCAGCACGCCCAGTTCCACCAGCCGCGCCAGCCGTTCCGAAAGGATATTGGTGGCGATCCCCAGTGCCGCCTGGAACTCGCCGAAGCGACGATGGCGGTAGAAGGCGGCGGCGACGGTCATCGCGGTCCAGCGATCGCCGAGGATGTCGAAGCTGCGCTGCAGCAACAGCAGCGCCGAGGCCGAATCCTCCGCCAGGCTGGAGCGGCGGTGCGCACGCGGCCCCGGATGCGGATCGACTCCAGCGCCCGGCCCCGGCCGCCATTCCACCTCGCGCGCCAGCACCGGTTCGCCGCAGACCGCGCAGCGCAACTCCGGCAGGGTCGGCTGGCGGCAGCCGCGGTGCAGGATGAAATGCATCAGGCTTTGCGGATCGGGATGCCAGCGGCGATCCCAGCGGATCAGCATGGCCGCGACATCGTTGAGATCGCGGCCGCGCACGGTCAGGCAGTACTCGTAGCGCGGCGGCCGTGTCTGGTAGCGGCGGCGGCGCAGCAGGCCGGCCTTCTCCAGGCGCTGCAAGCGGTTGGCCAGCACGCTGCGCGCGATGCCGGTCAGCGCCAGCAGGTCGGAATAGCGGCGCACGCCGAGGAACACGTGGTACAGCAGCAGCAGCGACCAGCGGTCGCCGATGATGTTGAGCGCGCGCGAGACCGAATGCGCCTGCACCACCAGCTGCGGTTCGGAAACTTCGCTGTCGGTGGATCGCGCGTTCATCGGGCGCGGACTGTGGAGAGGTGCCGTGGCGTGGTCAAGCGCCGACGACGAAGCTCGCCACCGTGGCACAGGAGCCGCCGATGTTGAGCGTGCCGATGCGCCGCGCGCCCTCGATCTGGCAGTCGCCGGCACGGCCGCTGACCTGCTGCGCGGCGTCGAGCAGCATGCGCACGCCGGTGGCGCCCACCGGATGGCCACCGCCGATCAGCCCGCCCGACATGTTCACCGGGCAGCGTCCACCCGGCGCGATGCTGCCGTCCTCGATCGCCTGCCAGGCCAGCCCCGGCGGCGTCAGGCCGAAGTGCTCGATCGCCATGTATTCGGTGCTGGTGAAGCAGTCATGCGTCTCGATACCATCGAGCGCTTCGACGCCCGGCAGCCCTGCGCGGCGGAAGGCATCGCCGATCGCGCCGCGCACTTCCGGGAACACGTAATCCTGTCCGCGGCTGCGTTCGAGCTTGTCGAGCAGGCGCAGCCCGGCATTGCGATGGCCCCAGCCGAGGATGCGCGGCAGGCGCGCCACGTCGAGCCCCAGTTCCGCTGCGTAGCGCGCCGAGGCGAGTACCACCGCGCAGGCGCCGTCGCTGATCTGCGCGCAATCCTGCCGCCGCACGCCGGGCTCGATCACCGGATTGGCCACATCGTCCTCGCTGAAGGCCGCGGCGCCGAAAGCCCAGCGCCGCGTCTGCGCCCGCGGATTGCGGCGCGCGTTGCTGTAGTTGAGTTCGGCGATGGCATTGAGATGGCGCCGGTCCAGGCCCCAGCGCTGCTCATACTCCTGCGCCAGCCGGCCGAACACCGCCGGCCACATGAAGCGGCAGGGAATGTCCTCGTGTCCCTGCCAGGCCGCGGAATTCTGGATGCGCGAGGCCTCGTCGCCCGGCAGGTTCTTCTGCTCCTCGACGCCGACCACCAGCGCGCAGTCGTAGCGCCCGGCCTCGATCTCGGCCATCGCGGTAAGGATCGCCAGCGAACCGGAGGCGCAGGCGCCCTCGTGGCGCATCGCCGGCCTGCCCCACAACTCGGGCACCACCTGCGCCACCATCGAACCGAGATGGCCCTGCTGGCGCTGCAGCTCGCCGAAGGCATTGCCGACGTGGATCGTGCCGATCGCCTCGGGCGCGATGCCGGCGCTTTCGATGGCGCCGTACGCCGCCTCGCGGATCATGTCCGAGAGGTCCTTGCCCTCGCGCGACCAGACGCGGGCGAAGTCGGTCTGGTGACCGCCGAGGATATGGATTTGCGTGCTCACGTCGACCGCACCTGATCACCGCGTGCCCAGGTCGCATGGAACCCCGCCGGCACGCGGCAAGGCAGCTGCACCCGCGCCAGCGGACCGCGCGTGATATCGCGTGCGTCCAGCACCTGCACCTCGGAGCGGCCCGTCGCTGCCTCGGTGACGAACACCGTCAGATAACCATCGTCCTCGTCGACCGCAGCGACGCGCGGCGCGAACGCCGCCTCGGAGCCGAACCAGCCGGCCTTGTAGCGATACTCCTGGCAAGCACCGCCGAGGTTGTCGTACTTGAAGATGCCCTCGAAGCGCTGCAGGTCGGTCTGCGTGTCGATCGCCATCACATAGGAATAGCGCGTGCGACGGCCGCAGAAGTCGAGGTTGACCACCGGGAACTCGCCGATGCGGTCGTCGAGCTGGCGCTGCTTCACCGCACCCGTGCGCAGGTTCATGCGCCACTCGCAGGGCACCGCATGCAGCGCCAGCACCGTCACCATCGGCGCATAGGGGCCGTAGCGGCGATCCGGCGTGATGCCGTTGGGCAGCATCTTGCAGGCCTGCATCACCACCTCGTCGCCCTCTTCCCAGGCATTGATGACGTGGTAGATGTAGCAGGGATCGGTCTCGAACCAACGCACTGCGCTGCCGGGCCCGCGCCGCGGCACCACGCCGAAGCGCGCCGGCTGGTCGCGGCGCTGCTCGATCGACCACTGCCCGCGCTTCAGGCCCTGCTCGCTCATCACCACCGGCAGGTCATGCAGGATCAGATGGTTCTCGGTCAGGCCCATGTCATGCGGCAGGCGCGGCCCCGGCAACTCGATCTTGTCGAAATTGAGCAGGCGGTTGTCGCGGTCAACCACGCCGAAGGACATCCAGGGCTCGTACAGCGCGTAGTCGAAGAACACGAACTCGCCGCTCGCCGGATCGACCTTGGAATGTGCCGACACATGTCGCGGCAGATGACCTTCGAAGCTTTCCTCGCGCAACGTTTCCAGCGTGCGCGCGTCGAGGCGCACCGGCGTGCCGCTGATGTACCACAGCGCCAGCAGGCTGCCGCCATGCAGCAGCACATCGGTGTTGGCGGTGTCCTTGTAGACCTTGTCGCCGCGCCAGTGCTGCGCCGGCAGCATCACCCCGCCCGCACCGCAGCCCGCTTCGAGATCGGCATTGAAATCGGCAGAACGCACGTAGCGGTTTCGGTACTCGGCGCGGCCATCCTCGAACCAGACGCCATGCAGCATGCCGTCGCCGTCGAACCAGTGATGCAGATCCTGCGGCGCACGCACGGGATTGGGTCCGTTGCGCACGTAGCCGCCCCAGAGATCACGCGGCAGTTCGCCGATCACCTCGCAACGCAGGATGGTCTGCTCCTCGCTCACCGGAGCGTAGTAAGCCTGCAGATAGGGATTGAAGGCGTTGACGCCTTCCGGAGGTGTCGATGCTGCGCGGCTGCTGTTCATTTCTTTCCTCCCGCTCCGGCCGCTTCGTGCCGGAACTCACGACCACCGTTGCGGCAGCCGGACCGGGGCCGAGACTACGGTTGTAGGTTCGTTTATGCAAGCGTATGCTCGCCCCACAGCGGCCCGACAGAGGACGCCCCCAGTGCGAGAGAGGTGCGCGATGCGGAGAGTTCCCGACATCGAGAGGCGCAGCCGTGCCACGAGCACGGCTGCAATGCGGATGGCGGCATGACTGCCGCCTTCCGGCAGTTGCTTGCGCCTCTGCTGATGCCGGTGATGCAGGCGCCGATGTTCCTGGTCTCCGGCACCGCGATGGTCATCGCCGCCGGCCGCGCCGGCATCCTCGGTTCCTTCCCCACGCAGAACGCCCGCACGCCGGAAGTCCTCGACGACTGGCTGCACCAGATCACCGATGCACTGGGCCGGACGCCGGGCATCGCCCTGCCCTGGGCCGCCAATCTCATCGTCCATCCCAGCTACACGCGCCGCGACAGCGACCTCGCGTTGCTGGAACGCTGGCGCGCACCGCTGATCATCACCGCGCTGGGCAGCCCGGCACCGGTGGTGGCGCGGGCGCATTCATGGGGTGGCCTGGTGTTCGCCGACGTCACCACCCCGGCACTGGCACGCAAGGCCCTGCGTGCCGGCGTCGATGGCCTGGTGCTGGTCTGCGCCGGTGCCGGCGGCCACACCGGCCAGCTCAGCCCCTTCGCTTTCGTCGACGCCGTGCGCCAGTTCTGGGACGGCCCGCTGATCCTCGGCGGCGGCATCGGCAGCGGCGCCGGTATCCGCGCCGTGCAGGCGCTGGGCGTTGATCTGGCCTATCTCGGCACACGCTTCCTGGCAACGCGCGAAAGCCTCGCCGTGGACGACTACAAGCAGATGCTCGTCGCCGCCGGCATCGGGGACATCGTCTGCTCCGACGCCATTACCGGCGTCCCCGCCAACTGGCTGCGCGCCTCGCTGCAGCGCGCCGGCCATGACCCGGATCACATGCCCTCCGCCGCCACCATCGACGTCAGCGCCGGGCTGGAAGCAAAGCGCTGGCGCGACATCTGGTCCGCCGGGCAGGCCGTCTGTACGGTACCGCACATCGAAACCTTGGCAGAGGCAGTAGACATGCTCTACGCGCAATGGCTGCCGCAGCAGCCCGCGCATGAAACGAACGCAAACGCAGCCAGGGCGGCTGCATGAAGCACCCAGGAACAGACTGGATCCGACCGACGTACAAGGCCGGACTTTTGGTGCCACGCGAAGAGGAGATGCAACAATGAAAACGCGAGTGGATAAAGTCCTGCGCCTCGGCGCAGGTGGCTTCCTGCTAGCCGTGCCGGCAATGGCCTCGGCGCTGCAGTTCGACTGGGGCGAGGTCAAGGGCAGCCTCGACACCACCCTGTCAGCCGGCGTGCAGGTCCGCCTGCAGGACCAGGATGACCGGCTGGTGGCCATTGCCAACGGTGGCACGTCCCGGTCGCCCAATGATGACGACGGCAACCTCAACTTCGATCGCGGAGACGTCACCTCGGCCCCCATCAAGGCGACGCACGATCTCGAACTGAAGCGCGGCAACTACGGCGTGTTCACGCGCGTCTCCTATTTCTACGACATCGAAAATCACGACTCGAACAACCTCGGCGAACGTGGCGAGGACCGGCTCGGCGCCGAACTCGACCTGCTCGACCTGTTCGCCTACGGCAGCTTCGACGTCGTTGGCCGCCGCGTCGACCTGCGCGTCGGCAAGCAGGTGGTGAACTGGGGCGAAAGCACCTTCATCACCAACGGCATCAACTCGGTCAATCCGGTAGACGTCGGCAAGCTGCGCCAGCCCGGCTCGGAGATCAAGGAAGCCCTGCTGCCCACACCGGCGGTGTGGAGCGCCATCAGCCTGACCGATTCGATCGGCCTGGAACTGCTGTGGCTGGCGGCCTACGACAAGACCGAGATCGACCCGATGGGCTCGTACTTCTCGACCAGCGACGTGGTCTCGGATGACGCGATGCGGGCCTTCGGCGGCGGCGGACGGCGCTTCGATGACCGCAGCCCGCCGGCAACGCTGGCCGGCCCGGGCGCCAGCCCCATGGCACAGCTGTGGGTGCAGCGACTGCCGGACCGCAATCCCGACGATACGCACGACCAGCACGGCGCCGCGCTGCGCTGGCTCGCACCGCAGGCGCTCAACAGCACCGAGTTCGGCCTGTTCTACCTGAACTACCACAGCCGCACGCCGTTCGTGTCCGGCCGCCGCGGCGGCCCCGCCGGCGGCGGCCCCGGTGGCTTCCCCACGCCGCTGGGCCTGTTCAACAACCAGCCAGGCAGTGCGGGCTCGGGTTTCTACTTCGTCGAATATCCGGAGGACATCGAGCTGTACGGCCTCAGCTTCAACACCTCGGGGCCCTTCGGCGTGGCGCTGCAGGGCGAGTACTCCTACCGTCCCAACCAGCCGCTGCAGCTGGAGGATGTCGAGCTGCTGCTTGCCGGCGTCGGCCTGCCCAACAACATCACGGGCAGCGGCTTCACGGCGATCCCCGACGGCCCCGATGCCAACACCGACCCGGATATCGTCCCGTCGGCGGCACTGGTGCCGGCCGGTACGCCGCTGCAGGGCTACCGTCGCGTCAAGATGCACCAGGTGCAGATGACCGGCACCAAGGCCTTCGGCCCGACACTGAGGGCACAGCAGTTCACCTTGCTGGGAGAAGTCGGCTACACCCACCTGGAACTGCCCAACGGTGTGCTGTTCAACGGCCCGGGCACCAACCTGCCGTCTTCGCAGGTCTCGGCCAACGCAGTGAACCAGGGCAGCACGCAGAAGGGCGCGGGCTACGCCACCAACAGTTCCTGGGGCTATCGCGCAGTGGCGCGCATGGACTACGAGAACCTGATCGGAGCCGTCGGCGTCTCACCGCGCCTGGTGTTCTCGCATGACGTCAACGGCGTCAGCCCGACCTTCAACAAGGACGCGCAGGCACTGACCTTCGGCATCGGCTTCAACTACCTGCAGCGCTGGCAAGGTGACCTCGCCTACACCAACTTCTTCGGCGGGCGCACCTACAGCGGCGTCGATCCGCTGCCGGTACCGGCGGGCCAGTCTGCCGGCTACGCCACCAGTGCCAATCCGCTGAAGGACCGCGACTTCCTCAGCGCCAGCATTTCGTACGCGTTCTGATCAGCGCGCACAAGGAGAAACCACACATGAAAAACATGATCCACATGGGCCTGCTGGCCCTTTCCCTGGTCGCCGGTGGCGCCCAGGCCACAGCCTCCGCCGACGAAGCCGCCGCGCTCGGCAAGACGCTGACCCCGGTCGGCGCCGAGAAGGGCGCCAACAAGGCCGGCACCATCCCGGCCTGGGACGGCGGCCTCACCAAGTCGGTCGCCGGCTACGTGCCTGGCGGCCACTACCCGGACCCTTATGCCGGCGACAAGCCGCTGTTCACCATCACCGCCGCCAATGCCGAGCAGTACAAGGACAATCTCTCGGTCGGCCAGATGGCGCTGCTGAAGCGCTACAGCGACTGGAAGATGGTGGTCTACCCGACGCGGCGCAGCGTCGCCTATCCGCAGGCCTGGTACGCCTCGACCCTCGCCAATGCAACCAAGGTCAGCCTGGTCTCGGGCGGCAACGGCTTCACCGGCACCAACGACGGCACGCCCTTCCCGATCCCCAAGAACGGCAACGAGCTGATCTGGAACCACATCACCACTTACAAGGGTGATGCCTATGCCACCTCCTGGGCGCAGGCGCCGGTGACGCAGGGCGGCGACTACAACCTGGTGCGCTTCGACTACGAGTACGAGTTCGCCTACGGCAACCAGCAGAAGAAGCCCTCGGAACGCGAGCCCAACCTGCTGTTCTACTTCCTGCAGATCATCAAGGACCCGCCGCGTCTGGCGGGCGGCATCCTGCTGGTGCACGAGTACGCCGACCAGGTCAGCCAGCCGCGCAAGGCCTGGAGCTACAGCCCCGGCCAGCGCCGCGTGCGCCTTGCCCCGCAGGTGGCCTACGACAACCCCGGCACTGCCGCCGACGGCCTGCGCACCAACGATGACTTCCTGATGTTCAACGGCGCGACCGACCGCTACGAGTGGAAGATGATCGGCAAGAAGGAACTGTACGTGCCGTACAACAGCTACAAGCTCAACGGCAACAGCCTCAAGGTCAAGGACGTGCTCAAGCCCGGCCACATCAACGGCGACCACGCACGCTACGAACTGCACCGCGTCTGGGTGCTGGAAGCCAACCTCAAGCCGGGCACCTCGCACATCTACAAGAAGCGCGTGATGTACCTGGACGAGGACAGCTGGGGCATCGTGGTGGCCGACAAGTACGACAACCGCGACCAGCTCTGGCGCGTGGATGAGATGCACCGCATCCAGTACTACGACGCCAACTTCTTCGGCCCCGGCGCCGAGGTGCACCACGACCTGCAGTCGGGCCGCTACATCGCCATGCACCTGTTCAACGAGGAAACCGTCATCTACAAGCCGATCAAGCGTACCGCCGCCGACTTCACGCCGGATGCCCTGCGCAGCAAGGGCACTCGCTAAAACGTCTCTCTGGCACCTGGGGCGCGACGCGAGTCGCGCCCTTTTTTTGTCTGTGACAGGGCTCCCCGGCGCAGCTCTGGGCTATAGTCGGCGCAGTCCCCTCCGACACACCAGAACGGCGACATGGACGCTGTCCCGGCCCCGGCCGAAGTCTTCACCCACAAGTTCTTCGCCCCGCCCTCCTATCCCGGTGCGATCCCGCGCCAGGAGTTGCTGGACCGGCTGTTCCGCCAGCCGGGCTACGGCGTGGTCGTCGTGCAGGCGCCGGCCGGCCACGGCAAGTCGACACTGCTGCAGCAGGCCAAGAGTGCCAGCGAGCAACGCGGCGCACGTACCGGCTGGCTCAGCTTCGATGAAGCCGACAACGACATGCGCCGCTTCACCGTGCACATGCAGGCGCTGGTCGAGGCACTGGGGCCACAGGCCAGCGACGACGCCGAAACCGGACGCGGCGGACGCAAGCGCCTGTCCGACTGGATCGCCACCCGCCTGGTGCAGTGCGACGCGCCGGTGCACCTGTTCCTCGACGAGTTCCAGACGCTCAACAACCGCGGCGTGCTGACCGTGTTCCGCGACCTGCTGGAGCGCATCCCCGAGAACGTCACCATCTTCATAGGCTCGCGTGCGCTGCCGGAGATCGGCCTGGCGCGGCTGGTGGTCAACAACCAGGCGCTGGTGCTGCGCGCCGACGACCTGCGCTTCTCGCCGGGCGAAGCCGAGGAGTTCTTCTCGCAGGCCCGCGACCTCGGCATCAGCGCGCAGGAACTGGACACGATCTATCGCCAGACCGAAGGCTGGCCGGCGGCACTGCAGTTGTATCGCCTGAGCCTCGCCAGCCCCTCGGTGCGCCGCTCGCTGACCGACCTCGGCGGCTACAAGCCGCGCGAGCTGGCCGAGTACCTCGCCGACAATGTGCTGACGCTGCAGACGCCGCGGGTGCAGGAGTTCCTGCGTCGCAGTTCGGTGCTGACACGCCTTTCCGCCGGCCTCTGCGACCACGTCACCGGCTGGCAGGACTCGCAGAGCATCCTGCTGTTCCTGGAGCGCTCCGGCCTGTTCCTGCGCAGCCTCGACTCCGAGTTGCGCTGGTTCAGGTACCACACGCTGTTCTCCTCCTTCCTCGCCGAGCAGATCCGCATTGAAGCCCCGGAGATGCTGACCGAGGTACACCAGCGCGCCGCCGACTGGTTCCATGCCCATGCGATGCACGAGGACGCGGTGCACCACGCCATCGCGGCGCGCAACTACGCCTTCGCCACCGACATCATGAACGTCTGGGCGGACCGCCTGATCGCCGATGCCAACCTGGTGACGATGGAGCGCTGGTCCGACAACCTGCCGCTGGACCAGATCGCCCGGCGCCCGGAGCTCGCGATCAAGATCGCCTGGGCGCTGATCTTCCTGCGCCGCCACCACAAGCTGCGGCCGATCCTGACCACGCTGGAAGGCCCGGACCGCGAGCAGGACACCCTGGTGGTGCGCTCGATGCTGGCCCTGGTGCTGGACGACATGCCGCAGGCCTTCGGCCTGGTCGACCGCATGGAAATCCTGGGCCAGCAGCCCAGCGGCTTCCGTGCCTTCGAGCTGGGCGCGGCAGCCAATCTCAGCGCCTATCGCGCGCTCTGTGCCGGCGACTTCGAGACCGCACGCGAGCACCTCAACCTGGCGCGCGGCTACGGCGCGCGCGGCGAGGCCGCTTTCAGCGGCGGCTACACCGTGGCCGTGGCCGGCATGAACCTGGTCATGCAGGGGCGCCTGGTCGAGGCCCTGTCGCGCTACCGCAGCGGCCTGGCCGAACACCACCTGGACCTGGAGAAGCCCTTCGCCTCGGCCTCGCTGGTGTCCTGCTACATCAACGCGCTGTACGAGAACAACGAACTCGACACCGCCGAGTCGATGTTCACGCAGTTCCACGATGTCATCTGCGATGGCGTACTGCTCGACTTCATGGTGCCCGGCTACATCGCCATGGCGCGCATCCAGGACGCGCGCGGGCGCCCCAACCGCACCGAGGAAATCCTCGCCGAGGCCGAACAGATCGCGCATACCGCCGGCTGGCCGCGGCTGATGCGCATCGTCAGCTGGGAGCGCGTACGCCGGCTGCTGCTGGCCGGCGAGACCGATCGTGCCCAGGTCATCGCCAGCCGCATCCCGCGGCAGCCGGAGTTCGCGCTGCCCGAAGGCTGGATGATCTACACCGAGGCCGCCGAGGGCGATGCCATCGGCGCAATCCGCCTTGCGGTTCACAGCGGCCAGCACGAGGCGGCGCTGGGCCAGCTCGGCGCCGAACTGGCCGTGGCACAGCGCCAGGGCCGCAGCTATCGCCACATCAAGCTGCTGACGCTGGAGGCGCTGGCCCAGCACGCACGCGGCAACCAGAACCACGCACACCGCTGCCTGCGTCGCGCGCTGCAGCTGGCCGAGCCCGGCGGCTTCGTGCGCCTGTTCCTCGACGAAGGCGACAAGATCCTGCCGCTGCTGCGCGACGAGCACGCCGCGCTGTCCGGAGAGACCGGCGGCGAAGGCACCGCACTGCGCACCTTCGTTGCACGCCTGCTCGATGCCGCCGGCCAGCACACCGAGCAGGCGGCGCGCCCGCACGGCGACAACGCCTTCCAGCCGCTGGAACCGCTGACCGACCGCGAGAAGGACATCCTGGTCTATCTCGCCAACGGTGTATCCAACAAGGAAATCGCGCGGCGCATCTTCGTGTCCGAGAACACGGTGAAATTCCACCTGAAGAACATCTACTCGAAGCTGGCGGTGAGCAGCCGTCTGCAGGCGATCAACGCGGCGCGGCAGATGGGGTTGATCCAGTAAGCCTGTCTTTCCTGTGGGAGCGGCTTTAGCCGCGATGACCTTGATCGCGGCTAAAGCCGCTCCCACTAAAACAAGCTACCCCGTCAGCATCACCCGGTTCGCCGCCCGGAACTGCAGGAACCAGTCAATCGCCGCCGGGTTGAGCATGGCGTCGCGGCTGGCGGATTTCTCCAGCGGCCAGCCGCCGAGAATCTTGCGCACCGGTATTTCCATCTTCTTGCCGGTCAGCGTGTACGGGATGTCGTCGACCACGTACATCTGGTCGGGTACGTGACGTGGGCTGCTGTCGCTGCGCAGGCGCTGCGCGATGCGCTCGCGCAGCGCCTCGTCCAGTACCTGGCCTTCACGCAGCTTGAGGAACATCGGCATGAAGTAGCGGCCGCCGGCCAGTTCGCAGCAGACGATCAGGCTGTCCAGCACTTCGTCCATGCGCTCGACGCTGCGGTAGATCTCGGCGGTGCCGATACACACCCCGTAGCGGTTGAGCATCGAATCCGAGCGGCCATGGATGTAGCAGCCGCCGCGCGCGTTGATGCGGATGAAATCGCCGTGGCGCCAGACACCGGGCCAGGTCGCGAAGCAGGACTCGCGGTAGCGCTGCCCCTCGGGATCGTTCCAGAAATACAACGGCATCGACGGGAACGGGCTGCAGACCACCAGCTCGCCCACCTGCCCGTCCAGCTCCCGGCCTTGTTCGTCCCAGACGCGCACGTCCATGCCCAGCAGCCGCGTCTGGATCTCGCCGGCATGCACCGGCAGCGTCGGACTGGCGCCGACAAAGGCCGAGGCGATCTCGGTTCCGCCGCTCTGCGAGGTCACCCACAGCTCGGGTTTCACCTCCTCATGGAACCAGGCGAAAGTCTCCGGCGTCGATGGCGAGCCCACCAGCAGGACCATCTCCAGCGCCGGCAGTGCGTAGTGCTCGCGCGGGCGCAGGCCCTGCTTCTGCATGACCTGCACGAAGCCCGGGCTGATGCCCAGGTGGGTGATCTGCGCCTGCTCCGCGAGCTTCCACAACACCCCGGGATCGGGCGCGATCGGCGAGCCGTCGTACAGCACCGGCGCGGCGCCCTGCAGCAACCCGGCGAGCAGGATGTTCCACATCATCCATCCGGTGGTCGAGTAGAAGAACGGCCGCGAGCCGGACTTCAGACCGAGGTGGAAGGCGTTGACCTTGCAGTGTTCCAGCAACACGCCGACATGGCTGTGCACCACCGCCTTGGGCAGGCCGGTGGTGCCGGAGGAGAACAGGATCCACAGCGGATGGTCGTGCGCGACCTGTTCGTAGCGGAAATCCTGCGGCGCCACGGACGGGTGATCGAGCAACCGCGACCAGGGGATCGCGCCGGCCACGGCGGGCGGCTCCTGCGGCTGCAGATAGGGCAGCCAGACCACGGTCTGCACGCTGTCGAGGCTGGCGAGGATGCGCCGCACCTCTTCGACGCGCGGAAAGTCCTCGCCGCCGAAGCGATAGCCGTCGATGGTGAACAGCAGCTTCGGCCGGATCTGCGCGAAGCGGTCCACCACCGCGCGCGCGCCGAACTCCGGCGAGGCCGCCGCCCAGATCGCGCCGATTGCCACCGTCGCCATCATTGCGATGGCGGTCTCCGGAACGTTGGGCATGTAGCTGGCGACGCGATCGCCGGGGCCGATGCCCAGCGCGCGCAGCTGCGTGGCGAGGATGCGCACCTGCGCGCCCAGTTCCTCCCAGCGCATCGTCGCCGGCGCGCGCAGTTCCGAGGAGTGATGGAACACCACGGCCTGCGGGTGCTGCCGTTCCCGCCGCAGCAGGTGCTCGGCGTAGTTCAGGCGCGCGCCCTCGAACCACTTCGCGCCGGGCATCGTGCGGCGGTCGAGCACGCGCTGCCAAGGGGTCTCCGAGCGCAGCTCGAAGTACTCCCAGATCGCAGCCCAGAAACCCTCCAGGTCCTCGACCGACCAGCGCCACAGCGCCTCGTAGTCGGCCAGGTCCAGGCCGCGCCGCGCATTGACCCAGTGGCGGAAACGCTCGACGCCGCTGCCGGCGATGAATTCCGCTGGCGGCGTCCACAGCCGCTCGCCCTCGGCGACTGCCGCGGGCACTGCCGGCGCGACTGCGGATTCCGCCATCGTCTTGCCTATGCCACGCGACGGCCCGCGACCACACCATTGATGGTCAGCTGCGGCTCGCTGACCAGGCCGAAGCCCTGCAGCACGCCGAGCAGTTCGCGGTGGCCGAAGGCCTGGCAGCCGGAGGCGAAGCCCACCCGCTTCGGCGGCGCCTGCAGCAGGTGGTGGGCGACATAGGCCTGCAGCAGGCCGGTCTGCTTGTAGTTGCAGATGCCGTGGATCACGCAATGCGCACGCCCCAGCGGTCC
>DATILC010000298.1:0-1989 GCA_035476855.1 Solimonas sp.
AACTGCGCGACGATCGCGCTCAGCGTCTTGGCCTTGGTGTAGCGCTCCATCGAGGCCTGCATCTGCGCGCCGGCATCGGCGGGCAGGGCCTTCTGGAAGGCGCCGAGGATTTCGACGCGCTTGATCGAGTCGATGCCGAGATCGGCTTCGAGGTCGGCATCCATTGCCAGCATCTCCGGCGGATAGCCGGTGCGCTCGGCGACGATGCCGGTGAGCAGGGCGATGGCATCGAACGTGGGAGCGGCTTCAGCCGCGATGCTGGTGGCCGGGTTCGCGTTCGCGGCTAAAGCCGCTCCCACGGGGACCACCGGCAGCTGCGCGATGATCGCGTTGAGGGTCTTGGCCTTGGTGTAACGCTCCATCGAGGCCTGCATCTGCGCGCCGGCATCGGCGGGCAGGGCCTTCTGGAAGGCGCCGAGAATCTCGACGCGCTTGATCGAGTCGATGCCGAGGTCGGCCTCGAGATCGGCATCCATCGCCAGCATCTCCGGCGGATAGCCGGTGCGCTCGGCAACGATCTGCAGCAGCGTCTCGCGGGCGTTGAAGGCCGGCGCGGCAGCCACCATGACCGCCGGCCGCGGAGCCGGTGTCGGGGCCACTGCGAGGGTGGCCACGGGCGCGGCGATGATCGGCGCCGGCATCGGCATCGCCGGTGCGCTCATCGCCGGCAACGGCGCTGCGGCGAAGTGCGGCAGCGTTGCCGGCATCGACGCGGGCGTGCCGCCAAGGAACTGCTGGATCACGCGTTCCTGCAGCGACAGGAACTGGCGCATGGTCTGCTGGTAGGCCAGCAGGGCATCGCTGCTCAGCGCCGGCGACAGCGGCATCGCGGCCGGCTGCTGCATCGGCGCGGGGGCAGCGGCGGGCAGTCGCGGCAGCGAGGCCTGCAGCTTGGCCTGCTGCGCTTCGCGCGCGGCGGTGGCCGTGGCCTGCGTCAGCGGCGGCTGGCTGCCGGAGCGGAACTGCGGATCATCGATCGGGCGGGCGCAACCACCGCTGAGCAGCCACAGGTGCTTGGGCAGGACGCGCGGCTTCGCCAGTTCGGCGAGCTGAGCCTGGTCGAGCAGGCCGAGGTCGCGGTGCGCGAACAGGGCCGAGGGCTGCCAGGCGACGCCGGCGGTGAACAACTCGGCCAGGCCGAGCAGCAGGCCACGCAGGCCGCCGCCGTTGCCATCGAGCGAAACCGCCATCGCGTCACGACCGGCGAGGGTCTGGCGCGCCATGTTGGCGCAGATGCCCTTGGGACCGAGTTCGAGGAACACGCGGCTGCCGGCGGCATGCATCGCCTCGATCTCGGCGACGAACTCGACGCTGCTGAGCATGTGCTGGTCGAGCTGCGCCTGCATCGCGGCGGGCTTGGCCGGGTAGGGCTTGGCGGTCTGGTTGGAATACACCGGGAACTGCGCCGGCGAGAACTTCGCCGCGCTGATCGCGGCCGACAGCGCTGCCTTTGCGGGTGCCACCAGCTGGGTGTGGAAGGCGCCGGAAACCGGCAGCAGCGTGGCGCGCAGGCCGGCGGTGGTCAGCTGCTCCGCCGCCTTCTCGACCTGGGCCCTGGGGCCGGAGATCACGCACTGCTCGGGGGCGTTGTGGTTGGCAATGCTGACGCCCGGGAAGGCGGCCAGCTGCGCCGACACCTGCTCGCGGCGCGCCTGCACCGCGGCCATCGCGCCGGGCTCGGAGGACTGCGAGGCCTCGGCCATGGCACGTCCGCGCACGGCGGAAAGATGGAGGAAATCCGGCTCGTCGATCACGCCGGCGGCCAGCAGGGCCGAGTACTCGCCGTAGCTGTGGCCGGCGGCAGCGCCAGCCTTGAAGCCGAGGCGTCGCGCCAGGCGCAGGTAGCCCAGCGACAGCGTACCGATCGCAGGCTGCGCGACGCGGGTGTCGGTCAGCGACTTGGTCTGTGCGGTTTCGGTGGCATCGTCGAAGGCGCCCGGCGGCAGCATCAGGCTCGACAGCGTCTGCGGCAGCGCGGCCTGCAACTGG
>DATILC010000299.1:0-2976 GCA_035476855.1 Solimonas sp.
AGAAGTCGCCCGAATAGACGTCGGGGGGCCGGGGGCGCGGGCGAGAAGTCGGAAACCGCGCCCGGAATTTCGTGATGCGGGATAATGCGCGGTTTCCCGCAGAATCAAACGATGGCCCAGTACGTCTACACCATGAACCGCGTCGGCAAGATCGTGCCGCCGAAGCGGCAGATCCTCAAGGACATCTCGCTGTCCTTTTTCCCCGGCGCCAAGATCGGCGTGCTGGGCCTCAACGGCTCCGGCAAGTCGACCCTGCTCAAGATCATGGCCGGCCTCGACAAGGAGATCGAAGGCGAGGCCACGCCGATGCCCGGCCTGCGCATCGGCTACCTGCCGCAGGAGCCGCAGCTGAGCCCGGACGAAACGGTGCGCGAGGCGGTGGAAGGTGGCATGAGCGAGGTGCTCAATGCCAAGAAGCGGCTGGACGAGATCTACGCCGCCTATGCCGAGCCGGACGCCGACTTCGACAAGCTGGCGGCCGAACAGGGCGAACTGGAAGCGATCCTCGCCGCCCAGGGCGACGCCGGCGACCACCAGCTGGAAATCGCCGCCGACGCGCTGCGGCTGCCGCCCTGGGACGCCGTGATCGGAAAGTTGTCCGGCGGCGAGAAGCGCCGCGTGGCGCTGTGCCGGCTGCTGCTGTCCAAGCCCGACATGCTGCTGCTGGACGAACCCACCAACCACCTGGACGCCGAGTCGGTGGAGTGGCTGGAACAGTTCCTGGCGCGCTTCCCCGGCACGGTGGTCGGCATCACCCACGACCGCTACTTCCTGGACAACGCCGCCGAGTGGATCCTGGAACTGGACCGCGGCGTCGGCATCCCCTACAAGGGCAACTATTCGACGTGGCTGGAGCAGAAGGAAGCGCGCCTGGAGCAGGAGCAGCGCACCGAAGACGCCCGCACCAAGGCGATGAAGAAGGAACTGGAGTGGGCCCGCTCCAACCCCAAGGGCCGGCAGGCCAAGAGCAAGGCCCGCCTGGCCCGCTTCGAGGAACTGTCCGACTTCGAATACCAGAAGCGCAACGAGACCAACGAGATCTTCATCCCGGTCGGCGAGCGCCTGGGCCATGAGGTGATCGAGTTCGTCAACGTCAGCAAGTCGTTCGGCGACCGCATGCTGATCGACAACCTGAGCTTCAAGGTGCCGGCCGGCGCCATTGTCGGCATCATCGGCCCCAACGGCGCCGGCAAGTCCACGCTGTTCAAGATGATCGCCGGCAAGGAGCAGCCGGACGCGGGCGAGGTGAAGATCGGCAAGACCGTGCAGATGGCCTTCGTCGACCAGCACCGCGACGAACTGGCGAACAACAAGACCGTGTGGGAGGACGTCTCCGGCGGCCTCGACATCATCAACATCGGCAAGTTCCAGATGGCCAGCCGGGCCTACTGCGGCCGCTTCAACTTCAACGGCGGCGACCAGCAGAAGAAGGTAGGCATGCTGTCCGGCGGCGAGCGCGGCCGGCTGCACCTGGCCAAGACGCTGCTGCAGGGCGGCAACGTGCTGCTGCTGGACGAGCCGTCGAACGACCTGGACGTCGAGACGCTGCGCGCGCTCGAAGACGCGCTGCTGGAATTCGCCGGCAGCGTGATGGTGATCAGCCACGACCGCTGGTTCCTGGACCGGATCGCCACCCACATCCTGGCCGCGGAAGACGAGGCCAAGTGGGTGTTCTTCGACGGCAACTACCAGGAGTACGAGGCCGACAAGCGCAAGCGCCTCGGCGAAGAGGGCGCGCGGCCGCACCGCGTGCGCTACAAGGCCCTCAAGTAAGCACGGCCCGAACGGAGCTGCTCTGGCTCTGCCGCTTCGTGAAGCGCAGCATTTCCAGAGGGAGCGCGTGAATCTTCACGCGCTCCCGCGTGGCTCCTGGCTCTGCCGCGGTGCGGGGCCTCCCTGAATTCTTTCGTTCGTCTGACACCCAGGCTCAACGGGAGAAAAGCGGCAATCGGCGCCAATGCTTGCTTTCCCGCGGATGGGCCAGCCCCGGTGTCCACCGATGTAGGACGGGATCCTGTAACGGCCTGAACTTTCACCCACACACCCCCTCAGAAAAGGCTTGTTCGCAAACTTTGAATAGGAGACGCAAGGAATGAGAGAGCGCATCGCCTCGCAAGTCGCTTCGGTGCACAACGTGATCATGCTGGCCGGTCTGCTGGGCGTGGGCCTCACGGGCTCGATCGCGCTGTCCCCGAACACTTCCGACACGATGGCTCAGCGGAGCCAGGCGGGCCCGGTGGCCTTGGTCACCCGCGACGTGCCTTCGGCCGCCGCCGCCGCCGCCAAGGCCGCCATCAACCCGGCGCAGAGCGTCGCCGCTGCCGCCGTGCAGGCGCTGCCCAAGGTCGCCGCGCCGTTCAACTTCCACGTCGACGGCTACTACGACAAGCTGCGCGCCAAGCTGAACTGGCTGCCCGTGCGCTACGCCGGCGACCTGCTGAAGACGCCCGATGCGCCGTCGCGCCTGCTGCTGGCGCAGTCGGCCGCCCAGCGTGCCGGCCTGCAGGAAGTGGGGCTCAACTACCGCGACGTGTACGGCATCATCAACGCGGAGACGACCTGGATCCCGCGCACGGGCGCCAGCAAGGACGGCACGCCCAACCTCGGCATCGCGCAGTTCGAGCCGGCCACGGCCAAGGCCCTGGGCCTGAAGAACCCGACCGACCCGGTGGAGTCGGTGCACGTCGCCGCGCTGCACCTCAAGGACGCCGCGAAGTGGAGCGCGAAGAAGATCGCCGACCTCGAGCTCTCGGAAGACGAGCGTGCCCGCAAGCTGCGCGAAGGCATCTCGATCTACTACAACCTGTCGGTCAAGGGCCGCAACCAGTGGGACGGCATGAACACCGCCAAGCTGCCGGTGGAAACGCGCCGCCACATCGCCAATGCGCGCAAGGGCGCGGTCGAAGCGGCCGAACTGCAGGCCCAGCTCGACCAGCTGAAGAGCCGCATGAATGGCCCCCGTACCATGACGGCGTC
>DATILC010000300.1:0-9482 GCA_035476855.1 Solimonas sp.
CGATCTCCAGCTTGCTGCCCTCGCGTACTTCGCCGGCATCGGGCTTGAGATTGCCCAGGATGATGTTCAGCAGCGTGGTCTTGCCGGCACCGTTGGGTCCGATGATGCCGACCTTGTCGCCGCGGATCACCACGGTGGACAGGTTGCGGATGATCTGGCGGCCGCCGTAGGACTGGCTGACGTTCTTCAGCTCCGCCACCAGCTTGCCGCTGCGCTCGGCTTCCTGCACCACGATGTTGGCGGTGCCCTCGCGGTTGCGGCGGTTGGCGAAGGTGTTGCGCAGTTCCATCAGCGCCTTGACGCGGCCGGCGCTGCGCGTGCGCCGTGCCTCGACGCCCTTGCGGATCCAGACTTCTTCCTGCGCCAGCTTCTTGTCGAACAGCGCGTTCTGGCGCTCCTCGGCGTAGAGCGCGTCGGCCTTGCCGGTCAGGTAGGCGTCGTAGCCGCCCTGCCAGTTGCTGAGCCTGCCGCGGTCGAGGTCGCAGACCCGCGTCGCCAGCTTGCGCACGAAGGCGCGGTCATGGCTGATGAACAGCAGGGCGCCGTTGAAGCCGAGCAGGAATTCTTCCAGCTGCGCAATGCTGGGGATGTCGAGATGGTTGGTCGGCTCGTCCAGCAGCAGGATGTCGGGCTCGCTGACCAGGGCCTGGGCCAGCAGCACGCGGCGCTTGAGGCCGCCGGACTGGGCGGCGAACGGCGCTTCGGCCGGCAGCTCCAGCTTGGAGATCACCGCCTGCACGCGGCTCTCCAGGGTCCAGCCGTGCTCGGCCTCGATGCGCGACTGCAGGCGTCCCAGCTTCTGCAGGTCGGCGTCCGTATGCGCCTCCATCGTCAGGTGGTGGTACTCGGCAATCACCCGGCCGAGGTCGCCCAGGCCTTCGGCAACCACGTCGTAGACCGTGCCTTCGGTGCCGGACGGCACGTCCTGCACCAGCTGGGCGACGCGCAGGCCCTGCGGGCGGATCACTTCGCCGGCGTCGACCGCCTGCGTCCCGGAGATGATGCGGAACAGGGTCGACTTGCCGGCGCCGTTGCGGCCGACCAGGCAGACGCGCTCGCGGGGTTCGATGGAAAAATCGGTGCCGTCGAACAGGACGGTATTGCCGATGCGCAGGCTGATGTTCTTGAGGCCGAGAAGCATTTGCGGGGAGGGTGAGGCGGATGAAGAGGGCGCGGATTGTCGCATTGAATGCCCCGGTCGCGGTGGACCGGGCCGGGGCGGGCTCGCCGGGCGAGGGCGGCCGATGCCACACTCGCGGCATGAAACAGGCCGAAATCACCGCCAACGGGCTGCGTTTT
Source organism: Solimonas sp. (assembly GCA_035476855.1). Lineage (GTDB taxonomy): Bacteria > Pseudomonadota > Gammaproteobacteria > Nevskiales > Nevskiaceae > Solimonas_A. Next base: position 1,300 of record DATILC010000300.1, read on the forward strand.
GCCTGTCTCGAACAGGGCGAGGGTCCTCTGGTCCTGCTGCTGCACGGTTTTCCCGACAACGCCTGGACCTGGGAACGGCAGATGCCGGTGCTGGCGGCGGCAGGTTACCGCGTCGTCGCCCCGTTCCTGCGCGGCTATCCGCCCAGCGAGATTCCTGCCGGTGGCTACTACGATCTCGCCACGCTGGCGACGGACGTCAAAAGCCTGATCGAGGTGCTCAACGACGGCCAGCCCTGCCTGCTGGTCGGCCAGGACTGGGGCGCGGCGATCAGCTATGGCGTGCTCGCCGCGTACCCGGAGTCGGTGCGGCGCGCGGTGATCCTGGCGGTGCCGCATCCGGTCGAGGTGCGGCGTACGCTCAAGCGTTCGCCACGCCACGCGATCCGTTCCTTCCACTGGTTCCTGTTCCAGCTGCCGGGCCTGCCGGAATGGCTGTGCCGGGTGCGCGACTACGCGTTCATCGAGTGGCTGTGGAAACTGTGGTCGCCGGCCTACGACGACCACGCGCACCTGGCGCGCATCCGCGCGATGCTGCGCCAGCCCGGTGCAATGGAGGCGACGCTGGCCTACTACCGCGCGATGTTCCGGCGCGACCGTGCCGACCCGGCGTTGGCCGATGTCCGCGCACGACTCGCCGATCCCATTGCCGTGCCGACCCGCGTGCTCTGCGGCTCGCAGGACATGCGCGGCGAGATGTTGCCGCGCCAGCAGGACCTGTTCAGCGGCGACTACGACTGGCAGATCGTCGAGGGCGCCGGGCATTTCCTGCACCGCGAGCAGCCGCAGGCAGTCAACGCACTGATCCTGGAATGGCTGCGGCGGGATCGCTGAACACGAAAAAGGCGCCGGCCTCGCGGCACGGCGCCCTGTCTGTTTCCGCAAGGCCTACAGCTTTGCCGCCAGCCGGCTGCCCTGGTTGATCGCACGCTTCGCATCCAGCTCGGCGGCCACATCGGCGCCGCCGATGCGATGCACGCTGACCCCCGCAGCCTTCAGGGGTTCTTCCAGTTCGCGCAGCGGTTCCTGGCCAGCGCAGAGGATGATGTTGTCGCACTCGATCAGCGCCGGCTTCTCGCGTTTCTCGCCGAAGGTGATGTGCAGGCCGCGATCATCGATGCCCTCGTAGTTGACGCCGCCGATCATCTCGACCTTCTTCATCTTCAGCGAGGCGCGGTGGATCCAGCCGGTGGTCTTGCCCAGGCCCTTGCCCAGCGACTGCGCCTTGCGCTGCAGCAGGGTGACCTGGCGCGCCGGCGGGCTGATCTCCGGGCGCACCACGCCACCGCGGGCGTGGGTCGGGTCGCCCACGCCCCATTCCTTGTTCCATTCCTTCAGGTCCAGGGTCGGCGAGTGGCCTTCCTCGAACACCAGGTACTCGGAGACGTCGAAGCCGATGCCGCCGGCGCCGATCACCGCGACGCGCTTGCCGACCGGCTTCTTGTGCAGCAGCACGTCGATGTAGGACAGCACCTTGGGGTTGTCGACACCGGGGATTTTCGGCGTGCGCGCGCTGACGCCGCTGGCGATGATCACCTCGTCGTACTTCTGCGCGGCGAGGAAGGCGGCGTCGACGCGCTGGTTGAGGTGCAGCTTCACGCCGGTCGCAACGATCTTGTTGCGGAAGTAGCGCAGGGTCTCGTGGAACTCTTCCTTGCCGGGGACGCGCTTGGCCATGTTGAACTGGCCGCCGATCTCGGCGGCCGAGTCGTAGAGGTGTACCTCATGGCCGCGCTCGGCGGCAACGGTGGAGGCGGCCAGGCCGGCCGGGCCTGCGCCGACCACGGCGATGCGCTTTTTCTGCGTGGCCGGCGCATAGACCAGCTCGGTCTCGTGGCAGGCGCGCGGGTTGACCAGGCAGGACGCGGTCTTGAGCTTGAAGGTGTGGTCGAGGCAGGCCTGGTTGCAGCCGATGCAGGTGTTGATCTCGTGGGCGCGGTTCTGCGAGGCCTTCTTGACGAAGTCCGCGTCCGCCAGCAGCGGGCGCGCCATGCTGATCATGTCGGCCTGGCCGGAGGCGATGATCTGCTCGCCCACCGCCGGGTCGTTGATGCGGTTGGTCGTGCACAGGGGGATCTTCACCTCCTGCTTCATCTTCTCGGTAACCCAGGCGAAGGCGCCGCGCGGCACCGAGGTGGCGATCGTCGGCACGCGGGCCTCGTGCCAGCCGATGCCGGTGTTGATGATCGTGGCGCCGGCGCGTTCGATTGCCTTGGCCAGCTGCACCACTTCCGCCCAGTTCTGGCCGTCCGGGATCAGGTCCAGCATCGACAGGCGATAGATGATGATGAAGTCCTTGCCGACTGCCTCGCGCATGCGCGTGACGATCTCCACCGGCAGGCGCATGCGGTTTTCCCAGCTGCCGCCCCACTTGTCAGTGCGCTTGTTGACGTGGGTGACGAGGAACTGATTGATGAAATAGCCCTCCGAGCCCATCACCTCGACGCCGTCGTAGCCGGCCTCGCGTGCGAGCAGCGCGCAGTTCACGAAGGCCTTGATCTGGCGCTCGACGCCGGAGGCGGACAGCTTGCGCGGACCGATCGCGGTGATCGGCGACTTGATCGCCGAGGCCGAGACGCTGAGCGGATGCACGCCGTAGCGGCCGGCATGCAGGATCTGCAGCGCGATCTTGCCGCCGTCGGCATGCACGGCGCTGGTGATGATGCGGTGGTTCTTCGCCGCGCCATGGGTGCTGAGCTTGGAGGCGAAGGGATAGAGCCAGCCTTCCATGTTCGGCGAGAAGCCGCCGGTGACCATCAGGCCGACGTCGCCGCGGGCGCGCTCGGCGAAGTAGGCGGCCATGCGCGGGAAGCTGCGCTTGCCGTCTTCCAGGCCGGTGTGCATCGAGCCCATCAGCACGCGGTTCTTCAGCGTGGTGAAGCCGAGGTCGAGCGGCTTGAGCAGGTGAGGGTAGGGATGCGACATGGAATGCTCCGCTTGGAAATAAATCTGGATGGCCGGGTGGCTGTCTGGAAAGGTGCTAGCGGTGCCGCTGCTGCAGCCAGCGCAGGATCTGTGGCCAGACCTCGCCCTGTGCAGCCTTGGCGATGACGATACCGGGATGGTCGTAGTCCTGCGAATAGCCCTGGGACTGCGCCAGCAGCACCCAGGTCTTGTCGACTGAATTCATGTGCGCGAGGAAGCGCTCGCAGCCCGGCGGCGGATCGACATGGTCGGCGCCACCGCCGAAGGCCAGCACCGGGCAACGGACCGGCGCCAGTTGCTGCGCCATCGTGCCCCGGGCCTGCGCCTCGGTGACGATGCGGCAGGCGTCGGCCATCGCGTCCGGGGATTCGTCTTCCGGGCCCATGCCGAAGCGGCGCGCCGGAAAGCGGCCGAGCAGGCGCGACAGGCCCAGCATCAGCCAGCTGGTCGGCGGGGTCAGGCCGTTCTTGTCGACCTCGTTCTGTGCCGCGAACAGCACCATGCCGGCGACCAGGCTGGGGTCGAGCGTCCCGGCCACTGCCAGCGAGGCCATCACGCCACCGAAGGAATGGCCGAACCAGAATGCCGGTCGCGGGTTGTGCTGCTGGATCACGCGCTGCACCTGCGGCAGGTCCTGCGCGATGTGCTCCTGCAGGCCGCGACGGCCGGGCGAGGACGCGGCCAGGCCGATGCCGCGGCGCTCGACCAGCCAGGGTTCGTAACCCTCACGTGCCAGGTAGCCCCCCAGGCCGACGCCCTTGGGCGACAGCCAGAAATGGCGGTTGCTGAACATGCCCGGCAGCATCACCAGCGGTACGCCGGCCGCGATGCCGGGCAGGGACACGCGCAGCAGCGAGCAATGGCCGCCGTCGGCCGCAGCAGGCTGCAGCGCCGTGATGGCGAAATCCCCCCATTGCGCGGTACTCATCGCAGGTCTTGAATCAAGGCATGAATGTGATAACGTGCGTTATCAAACCATCTGATAACAAACGTTGTCAATGTCCAAGCAGACACCCCCTGCGGCTCCCGGGACAGGCCGGATCTACCGCGGTCTCAGCGGCGAGGCGCGCCGTTCCGAGCGCCAGCAGCGCCTGATCGAAACTGCGATCGAGGCCTTCGGCACGCGCGGCATCCGCCACGTGTCGGTGCGCGAGATCTGCGCCGCCTCCGGCTTCACGCCGCGCTACTTCTATGAATCCTTCAAGGACCTCGACGAGCTGTTGGCGGCGACGGTGGACCTGCTGCTGCAGGGGATGATCGACGACCTGCGCGCCGCCCTGCTGGACGGCCCCCGCGACGATCCCGCACAGGTGGCACGCCGCATGGTCCGCGCCTACCTGGAGTTCCTGCGCAAGGACGCGCGCGCGACCCGCATCCTGATGGTCGAGATCTATGGCATGGGCCTGGACATGGACCGGCTGGCCAACCGCTTCGTGCTGAGCCTCGGTGCGGAGTTCCAGCCGCTGCTGGCCCTGCAGAAGAACTGGGCCCTGCCGCGCAAGGCCAGCAGCGGCCTGATCGTCACCGGCATCCTCGGGGCGATGGTGTTCATCGGCACGCGCTGGGTGGCGACCGGCTTCGGCGCGCCGATCGAGTCGGTGACCGAGAGCTGCATGGCGCTGATCACGCGCTAGTGCCTTGCCGACAGGCAGGGCTGTCGCCCGCACCAAGGTGGCGCAGATAGGGGCTGCGCCAGACTCGGCAGAGGCCGAAGATCAGAACCGCGGCCCATGACAGGGAGAACCAACATGCAGCAGGACCCGCCCAGGGGTCGGAAGGCCGGCACCCGCAGCCTTGTACCGGTGCGCAGCGGCTACTTTGCCTGGCATCGGCACCAGTTGGCCTACGAGGTCTACGGTGACGACCGGGGCGTGCCGGCCCTGCTGGTACACGGCATCCTGCTCGACGCCGGCATCAACCGTGGCCTGGCGCGGCGCATGGCCGGCGAGGGCTACCGCGTGATCCTGCTGGACCTGCTGGGTCACGGTCGCAGCGACAAGACCACCGATCCCAAGGAACACCGCGCCGAGTTCTATGCTGACCAGGTGATCGCGGCGCTGGACCACTTCGGCATCGACAAGGCCCTGGTCGGCGGCATGTCGCTGGGCTCGATCACCGCGCTGCACGTTGCCCAGAAGGCGCCGGAACGGCAGCTGGGGCTGTTCCTTGAAATGCCGGTGATGGAATGGTCCACGCCCTGGGCCGCATTCCTGCTGGGCCCCGCGCTGATCGCGGCGCGCTATGCCGAATGGCCCTATGCCCAGCTGGCGAAGCTGTTCGCCCGCATCCCGCGGCCGCGCAACGACCTGCTGGCGACCCTGCTCAGCGCCGCCAGCCTGCCGCCGCGCAACGTCGCGGCGATCCTGCACGGTGTGCTGGTCGGCCCGCTGGTGCCGCCGCTGTCGGTGCGGCGCTCGATCCGGGTGCCGACGCTGGTGATCGGCCATGGCGGCGACAAGCTGCATGGCTACCGGGATTCCGAGTCCCTGGCGCGGCAGATCCCGAACGCGCAGCTGCTGCCGGCGAAGCACATCCTGGAGATGCGCCTGCGACCGGAGCGGGTCTGGCCCCAGATCAGCCGTTTCCTGCGCGAGGTGGCGGAAGCGGCACAGTCGCCGCAGCCGAAGCCGGTGGCACGGCGCCGGCGCTGAGCAGCCCGCGGGCCATGCAGACAATCGAGCCTGTCGACCCAGCCATTGGCGACTGGTGCAGTCGCGTCAGAATCGTCTGCATTACTATTCATTGATGCACCGCTCGCTCCTCCTGCGCAGACGGTGCCGGGGAGGAGACGTGATGAATGCGGTATCGCGTGCGCTGGTCGCACTGGGCCTGCTGTTCGTATCGCTGGGCGTGGCCCGGGCCGCGGTTGCGGAGGCGGATGCGGCGGCATTGCGCGGGGCGCTGACCGCGGTGGGCGCGGAACGCGCCGGCAACGCCGACGGCACCATCCCGCCCTGGGCGCTCGACACCGCCAAGGCGGCGCCCGCCGGCAAGCTGCTGCCGGTGGCCGATGCCGAGCCCGGCGCGCCGCTGTTCACCATCACCATCGACAACATGAACCGCTTCCGTGACTGGCTCACGGAAGGGCATATGCGCCTGCTGCAGGAGTACAACACCTATTCGATGAAGGTGTACCCGGCGCGCCGCACGGTGCGCGCCTCCGATGCCATCGAGAAGGCGACGCTGGCCAATGCCACGCGCTGCCGGCTGGTCGGCAGCGACGATCCGGAGAACTGCACGCTGGGTTTCCCGTTCCCGATCCCGCGCAACGGCGCCGAGGCGATCTGGAACCACAAGCTGCGTTGGCGTGGGGCGGGGCTGTCGCGCGTCAACAACAACCTGGTGGTCGACCCCAAGGGCCAGTCGCAGACCACGCAGGTGCGCGAGGACTTCCGCTTCCTCTACGCCAATGTGGCCAAGCCGCAGCCGCTGACCAGCGGCATGCGTGACATCTACCAAATGGTGTCGCAGACCCTGACGCCACCGCGCCTGGCCGGCACCGAGCTGCTGATCCACGAGCGCAGTGGCACCGGCACCGCCGGCCGCCAGGCCTGGGTTGCCAGCCGCAAGGTCACCCGCATGCGGCGCGATCCCAATGCCTGCTGCGACAACTTCACCGCCGGTGCCGAAGGCCTGCAGTTCTACGACCAGATGGACATGTTCAACGGCTCGCTCGAACGTTACAGCTGGAAGCTGGTGGGCAAGCGCGAATTGCTGATCCCGTACAACAGCACGCGTGTTCCCGGCGCCGACAAGGGAGATTTCAGTGGCCTGGCCAAGCCCTGGCACATCAACCAGGAATGGCCGCACTACGAGTTGCACCGGGTCTGGGTGGTCGAGGCGGCACTGAAGGCCGGCTCCGCGCATCCGGTGCGCAAGCGTATCTTCTACATCGATGAGGACAGCTGGAACATCGCTGCGGTCGATCTGCTGGATGTCTACGACCAGGCCTACCAGTTCCAGGAGGCGCACCTCTATTTCGACCCGCAACTGCGCGCCAACGCTGCGGTTGCCGAACTGGTCTACCAGTTCGACACCGGCCGCTATCTGGTGTCGGGCCTGGTGTCAGCGACCGATGCCGCCGGGCAGCCGCAGCCGGCCGAGTTCTTCACCTCGGAGGCGCTGCAGAAGCGGCCGCGCGACTAGGTTTAGGCGCGCTTGAACGGCCAGCGTTCGCTGAACCCGTAAACGGAAAAGGCCGCGGCGAGGATGCTCGCCGCGGCCTTCTTTCGTTTCTGCAGCGGGCTGCTTACTCGACCTGTACGGAACCCTGCAGCTTCTTGCCGAGCTTGCGGTTGTTGCGATCGCTCAGGTCGGAGCCGATGACGACCTTGTAGAGGCCGCCCTTGTCCACCGGGAACACCAGCATGCGCGGGTTGTTGTTGCCGATTTCCCAGCTGCCGCCAACGATGCGGCCGGAGGGGTCGACGATCTTGACGTTCTTGTTGGCCGAGCTGGCGCTGTCGAAGCTGCCGTTGAGCATCAGGACCACGGCCTTCTTGTAGGCAGCGGAGCCGGCGTAGACGACGCCCAACTGGTCCGGCGTGCCAGCGCCGCTGCTCCACCAGGCCATGGCCGGGGTCTTCGGGGCAACCGGCTCAGCTTTCTGCGCCGGCTTGGCAGCGGGCTTGGGCGCTTCCTTCTTCTTGGCGGGCTTGGGAGCCGGGGCCGGCTTGGGCTCCGGTGCGGGCGCTGCTGCAACCGGCTCGGGCGCAGGCGCGGCGGTTGGCGGCGGCTCCACCGGGGCCGGGGCAGGTTCCGCGGTGGCGGCGGCCGGTTCAACGGCACCCATGTCGCCGCTGGCCATCTCGGTTGGGGCGGCGTCCATCGAGACCTCGCCTTCGGCCGGCATCGCGTCCACCGGCATTTCGTCGCTGGTCTCGGCCGGGGCGGCTGCGTCGGCGGCTGGCTCGGTGGCGGGCGGGGCGGTCTGTTCGGCTTCGGTCAGGTTGAGGTTGCCGGCGAAAACCTGATCGACGGTCGGGCCTTCCTGCACGCGCTGTTCCTCGACGTGCTTCTGCGGCGCGACCTTTTGGAGGATGAAGTACGTTCCTGCAGTCAGGGCAACGGAAACGACGCCGAGCGTCAGGGCTTTGCTAGTCATGGTCTGGTCCAACCCTCCAGAATTTGTTTGTTTTTCGCGCCGGCTCGCGGGGCTGTGGCGGCGCGTGCGTCCCTAGGAATAAGTGCGCCCGGCCTCGCGGCCCGGCGCAGCGGCACTATCGGTCACGGCCCGTCGCGCCGTCAATGCTGTCGATGGT
>DATILC010000301.1:0-3540 GCA_035476855.1 Solimonas sp.
CCGGGTGAGCCAGTCGATCGCGTTTTTCAGCACGCCCGGCATCGAATTGTTGTACTCGGGCGTGACCAGCAGCAGCCCATCGCAGGCGGCAACACGATCTTTCAGAGCCTGCACCGGAGGCGGGATGCCTTCGGACTCCACGTCGCCGTCATACAACGGGATGCCGTGCAACGTGACGACTTCCAGGGCGGCGCCGCCAGGCATCAGGCCGGTGGCCGCGCGCAGCAGCGCCGTGTTGTACGAGCCCGCACGCAGGCTGCCGGAGATTCCCAGGAGGGTTGGCATGCTTCGCCTCCGTTCAGTAAACGACCATCTTGCCCATGTTCATAAGCGGCGGCAAGATCGTCCGCAGCATTCCTCAACGCCGAGCAAACCGTCGTTTTCGCAAGTCCGTATCGTCCAGCCAAAAGACAGCGACAGCTGCGCTGCAAAGCGCCAACGCCGCGCTGCAAACCATGATCCAGCGATAGCCGGCGACGAAAGCGTCCTGTACCGCCGCGCGCGCAGCCTGCGCGATCGCTTGCGCAATGCCTGCCGGCAGCTCGATTGCCGCCAGCCGCTCGCGTTGCTCCCAAATTGCAAGGGAGAGGTCGGCCGGCATGCCGGCGGCCGCCACGGCGGCGCGCAGACGCGGCTCGAACACGGCCGCCATGAGGGAGCCGAACACGGCGATCGCCAGCACGGCCGCCACGCGCGACAGCGCATTGTTGACACCGGAGGCTGTGCCGGCGTCGTCCGCAGCCACCGATTGCATGACTGTGGTCGTCAAGGGCGCAACCGCAATGGCCATGCCTAGGCCCAGCACAGCGACCCCGGGGAGAAAACCGCTCCAGTAGTTGGAATTGCGGCCCGGCAGCGCCAGCAATGCGAACCCGGCGGCAGCGATGAGCGGCCCGATGATCAGCGGGGCTCGCGCCCCGCGCCGGTCAACCAGCCCTCCGGCCCATCGGGACAGCAGGAACATGATCAGGATGAATGGCAGCAGCGCGGCACCGGCCACCGTCGCGGACAAACCCTGCACCTGGATCAGGTTCAGCGGCAGGAAGAACAATCCGCCGCCGAGCGCCGCGTAGAGCAGCAGCGTCAGCAGGTTAGCGGCGGCGAAGTTGCGGTTACGCAGCAGCCCGAGCGGCAGCATCGGTGCAGCGTGAGTGCGCTCGAGAAGGAAGAAGGCAACCAGCGCCACGACCCCAATGGCCAGCGCCGACAGGACCGCCGGGGCGCTCCAGCCACGCGATGGCGCCTCGGTAAAAAAGAACACCAAGCCGCCCAGCCCCGCAGTTGCAAGCACGGCTCCTCCCACATCCAGTGGCCCCGCAGATTTCGCGCGAGGGCTCTCTGGAACGCGAGCCCACGTGATCGCGAACACAATCACGGCCACCGGCACGTTGACGGCGAAGGCCCAGGCCCAGGACAACCGGTCGATCAGGTAGCCGCCCAGCAGAGGTCCGATCGCGGAGGCGATGCCGCTGAACGCGGCCCAGGTGCCGAAGGCGCGCCCGCGCTCGTCCTCGGGAAAGTAGGTGCTGATCAGCGCCAGGCTGCCCGGCACCAACAGTGCGGCGCCCACACCCTGCACAGCGCGAGCTGCGATCAGCTGTTGCACGGTGCGCGACAAGGCGCAGGCAATCGACGCGGCGGTGAAGATGAGCACCCCCAGCAGGAAGACGCGCCGGCGCCCCAGGCGGTCACCCAGCGCCCCGCCAACCAGGAGCAGCGCCGCCAACAACAGCGCGTACGACTCGACCACCCACTGCGCCTGATAGACCGAAGCGTGCAGTTCACGCTGGATCGCCGGCAAGGCGATGTTGACGACGGTGCCATCGACAAAGGCGAGGCTCGATCCCATGATCGACGCGACCAGCACCCAGCGTTTCTGTGTCGCATCGCAAGCAACCTCCGACGTGCCGCCACGCGGTGATGCGTCGTCACAGGGAAAGCGGTAAGAGAGGGTCATGCGCCACTTCCATCTTAGCTCGGCCCCCAGCAGCCGCCGAGCGGCCGGCCAGGGCGGCTCAGCGCACTTTCTTGACCTCGGTCACCGTGGCCTTGCCGCCGACAATCTCGGCCTGGAACCTGACCTTGTCGCCCACCTTTAGTCCGTTCAACATCTTCTTGTCCGCGACATCGAACCCCATGGTCATCGGCCCCATACCCAAGTTCGGAATGTCTCCATGCTTGAGGACAATGAGGCCCTTGCCTGCGTCCAGCTTCCGAATCTCCGCGTCGACGAGAGGCATCGCCGACTTGGCGCTGACGGCAGCCGCAGGCTTCATCGGCATCGACATGCCTTGGGCTTGGACAGCCGTCGCGGCGAAAAACAGCAGCGCGGGAATAATGTGGATAGCCTTCATGCCAGAACTCCAGGGGGTTAGGTATTCGAGGATTGAGAAACTGCTGGGCCGGCAGGCACGAGCAATGGGGAAAATTGAAGTCGGCGCCGGCGGTGCATCAGATACCAGGCCGCAGGGATGACGAGCATGCTGAGCAGTGGCGCCGTCACCATTCCGCCCACCATGGGCGCGGCGATGCGGGTCATGACCTCCGAGCCCGTGCCGCTTCCCAGCAGGATAGGAAGCAGGCCGCCCATCACCACGGCCACGGTCATGGCCTTGGGTCGCACGCGCAGCACAGCCCCCTCGCGGATGGCGGCGAGCAGTGTCGCCTCGGTGTCAGGCTCGCCCGCGGCCAGTCGCCTGGAATATGCGTTGTTCAGGTACACCTGCATCACCACGCCGAACTCCGAGGCCACACCCGCCAGCGCAATGAATCCGACGGCTGTGGCCACTGAAATGTTGTGCCCCAGCGCCCAGACCAGCCAGAAGCCTCCGATAAGAGAGAACGGCACCGCCGCCATCACCAAGGCAGCGTCCTTGAATGAGCGGAACAGCAGGTACAGCAGCACAAAGATGACGGCCAACGTTACCGGCACAACCACCTTGAGGCGCTCAGTAGCCCGCTCCAGGTACTCAAACTGCCCCGACCAAGAGACCGAATAGCCCGCCGGGAGCTTGACCTCCTTCGCGACCGCAGCCTGCATGTCGTTGACGACGGAGCGCAAGTCCCTGCCCCGCACATCGACGTACACCCACCCGGAAAGGCGAGCGTTCTCGCTGCGAAGCATGGGCGGGCCTTCCCGAACGCTGATGCGGGTGACGTCCTGCAGGAGGAGTTGCGCGCCCTTCTCCGTGACGAACGGAAGCTCGCGCAGCCGCTGCAGCGAGTCCCGGATTTCTCGCGGATACCGCACGTTGATGGGAAACCGCTCGCGGCCCTGGATGACCTCTCCTATGTTGTCGCCACCGATGGCGGTCGATACGACAGACTGGACATCAGCCACTGAGAGGCCGTACCTGGCAGCGGCTTGGCGGTCGACATCGACGTCGATGTAGCGCCCGCCGGTCAGGCGCTCGGCCAGAGCGGACGATACGCCCGGCACCTTCTTGACCGCGCCTTCAACCTGGCCCGTCAGCCGGTCGATGGTCGCGAGGTCCGCGCCAGCCACCTTCACGCCGACCGGGCTCTTGATGCCGGTGGCCA
>DATILC010000302.1:0-9065 GCA_035476855.1 Solimonas sp.
GAGGAAGCCACCGCCGGTGTCGGCGCCGGTGATCGCACCCAGCGGCAGCGGAAAACCCACGGCATTGCTGACCAGCTGACGCAGCGTCTCCGGCAGGCCGTAGAAGCGCAGCATCTGCGGCTCGTCCGGCGAAAGCGGGAACGGCAGGCCCGGCAGCGGATTGCTGCTGTCGCGGATCACGCCATTGACCAGGCCCGGCAGGCCCTCCGGCGGCAACGGGTTGCAGCTCTCGAAGGCCACTGGCGTCTCACGCCCGGCCGCTTCCAGCGTCAGGCGTGGCAGCGCCACGCCGCCACTGCGACTGCCCTCGGCCAGATAGACGCGATAGATCAGCAGCCACACCGGGTTCGGCAGGTCGGCGCGGTTCAGCAGGTCGATGCTGCCGGCGTAGAGCGTGTTTGGCGCACGCGTGTCGGGCACCGCGCCGGGTTCGAGGTACGCGACATAGCTGCCGCCCGCAGCACCCGCCGTACGGTAGGGATTGCCGCCTGTTGCCGGATCGAGCTGCCAGTCAGTGATCGCGTCGCTGGGCCGCAGCGCCGGATCGTAGACGTTGAAGGAGAAGTAGCGCGAGCGTGGGTATTCGCCATCAATGCGCAGGCGCGTGCCGGGCAGCGCCGGCAGCGCTGCGACCCAGTAGGTCGCAGCCTCATCGGGGAAGGCGATGTTCAGCAGGTCCGGATCGCTGCGCACCAGCCAGCTGCAATTCAGCGCCAGCGCCTGCGTCTCCGGCGTGGGCTCGGGCGTTGGTCCGGGCGCGGCAGTGCTGTCCGGCGCGCTGCCGCCACCGCAGGCGGCGAGCAGCAGGGCCAGCGCGGGAATGGTGGAACGCAGCATCAGTGTCCCTGCTCCATCGGCTCGAACAGCTTCATGAACCTGGCGAACTCCAGCTTGCCGCCCTTGGTCACCTCGAAGTCGCGCACTAGGCTCACCGCCGGGTTGCGCAGGCGCGCCAGCATTTCCTTGAAGGCCTGGGCCGACACGCGCACGACGACATCGGCATCGGCGCGCGACTCCGGCACGACCTCGCTGACGCCGCGGCGCACGAGGTAGGTGTAGCGCTCCGGCGAGTCGGTGAACTCGAAGGCCACTGCGATGGTGACGTCGGCCGAGGCCTCGGGATTGAGGTTGATCGCCAGCGCGTCGAAGAAACGGTGCAGCGGCATCTGCGCCAGCATCTCCGGACGCGGCTGCACCATGCGGCCCGGCAGCTTGAACTCGCCGGCCAGCTCGCGCGACGTCATCAGGTACCAGTGGCGCGCATTGGGATTGGCCTCGCGCTCGCCCAGCGCACGCAGCGCTGCGATGCGCAGCTGTTTCGCCTCGGCGGCATCAGGCTGCACGCGCAGCAGCCAGTCCGTGAGCTGCAGCACCCACTGCGACTCGCCCTTGCCCGCCGCCTCGCGCGCCTGCTTCAGCATCGCTTCGCCGCCGCCGGCCAAGGCGATCATCTTCTGCGCCTGCTCCTGCGGCGGCAGCGGCTGCAGGTTGGTGGGATTGCCGTCGAACCAGCCGAGATTGCCGCTGTAGATGCTGCGCGCCGACCACGAGGGCTTGCCGTAGAACTCCTGCAGGAACGGCGAGGACGCCAGGTGCGGCGGCAGCTTGATGCGCGGCGCGATCTCGTCCGGCGTATAGCCGAGGTTGGTCAGGCGCAGGGTCTGGTCGTTGACGTAGCGGATGCCGTCGCGATAGGTCGTGAGGACCTCGCCGATCAACTGCTCGCCGACCAGCGGGCGTGTGTGGCTGGGCACCAGCACCGCGGGCTTGAGCGCGCGCATCTTGTCCAGCGAATCCGCCCACAGGCGCGGGTCGCGGTAGGTGGTGCCGCGGATCGTGTAGAGGTTGGGGAAAGTCTTGTAGAGGTTGTCGCCCGGCAGCAGCACGCGCTGCGCCGACAGCCAGACGAAGATCTGGTCGGTGGTCTCGCCCGGTGCGTGCACCAGCTCCATGTCGATGCCTGCGACGCTCACCTTCAGCGACTCGTCGAACAGCTGCGTCGGCCGCAGGATGTCGATGACACTGCCCTCGTGGATCTCCAGGCCGGGGCCGAGGCCGACGTTGACCATCTCCTCCGGCGGCAGCAGCGGGCCGTACATGCGCAGCGAGCGTCGCGTGATCGCCTCCTGCAGCTCGAAGGTCGTGCGATCCATGTTGCGGATCACCTCGCGCTGCGCGTAGACCGGCACCTGGTCGGAGCCGCCGCTGAAGACGCGCGCACCGCCAATGTGATCGGGGTGCGAGTGCGTGTAGACCAACGCCTTGACCGGCTTGTCGGTGATCTTGCGGAACTCGGTCAGCACCGCCTGCGCCGTAGCCTCGTCCTCCATGGTGTCGACGATGACGATACCATCCGTGCCGACCAGCATGATCGAGTTGGCGATGCCGTAGCCGACCGCGACGTAGACGTTGTCCGCAGCCTTGATGACCTCCTTGCGGAACTCGGCGCTCTGCGCGGCCAGCGCCGCGGGCGTGGCCACCGGCGGCGCAGCCGGGGCGGCCTTTTCCTTGCAGGCGGACAGCAGGGCCAGCAGGCCGGCGGCAGCCAGGACAGGCATCGGACGGGTCATCGGGATTTCCTCCAGAATTTTGTGGCGCCAGCTTAGGCAGCCCCCCGCTTGCAGGTCTGGTCCGTTTGAGACAGTGTTTCACCATCCTCCAGGACTCCTGCCCGACTTGCCGGAACCGACCACCCTCGCCACCTGGGCCGCCGCCATGGCCCGCGCGCTGCAGGCCCGCGGCTGCGACGCGCCGGCGCTGTTCGCGCAGGCCGGGCTGGACTACGCGCGGCGCGAGGAGCCCGGGGCGCGCTATCCGCTGCGTGGAATGACGCGGCTGTGGCAGTTGGCCCTGGCCGCCACCGGCGACCCGGCTTTCGCGCTGGACCTGCCGCGCCAGGTACAGCCGGCGACGCTGAATGCCTTGGGCCTGTCGCTGCGCTACAGCGCCACCCTGCAGGACGCGCTGCTGCGCATGGCGCGCTACTCGCGCATCGTCAGCGACGCCGCCGACATCGCGCTGCAGATGGAGGACACCCGCATCGCCGTGGTGTTCCGCGCGCCGCACCACGACGTGCCGCTGGCCGACGCCGCCCTGGAAGCCTTCATGGCGACGACCGTGCAGATGGGCCGCGGCCTGGTCGGCAAGGACGGCGCGCCGCTGGCCTGCGAGTTCCGCCATGCCGCGCCGGCGCGGACCGAGCCCTACGAGCGCTGGTTCGCCTGCCCGGTGCGCTGGGGCCAGCCGCAGCATCGCCTGGTGTTCGACCGCGCGCTGCTGCAGGCACCGCTGCGCGGCGCCGACCCGCAGCAGTTGAAGCTGCACGACGCCGCGGCGCTGGACTACCTCTCGCGCTTCGACGCGCAGCCGGTGTCGCAGCGCGTGCGCGAGCAGCTGATCCGCCAGCTGCCGGCTGGAGAGCCGACACGAGAGGCCATCGCCGCGGCACTGAAGCTGACACCGCGCACGCTGCTGCGGCGCCTGGCGACGGAGAACGCGAACTACAAGGAATTGCTCAACGACACGCGCCGAGAGCTGGCGCTGTCCTACCTGCGCCAGGGCCGCAGCGCGGCGGAGGCGACCTGGCTGCTGGGATTTACCGATCCCAGCAACTTCACGCGGGCGTTCAAGCGGTGGACGGGGCAGGCGCCCGCGGCTTGGCAGGCCGGGATGCGGCGGTCGTTGCAGACGGAGATCTGAAACGATCCCCGGCGCCAGATCGGGGAAATCTCCCTCTCCCCGCACGCGGGGAGAGGGAGCTCAAGCGGAAGACTCCCCAATCAGGTCTTCGGCAGCGTCACGCCCTGCTGACCCATGTATTTACCGCCACGGTCGGCATACGAAGTCTCGCAGACCTCGTCCGACTCGAAGAACAGCATCTGCGCCACGCCTTCGTTGGCGTAGATCTTGGCCGGCAGCGGCGTGGTGTTGGAGAACTCCAGCGTGACGTGGCCCTCCCACTCCGGCTCCAGCGGCGTGACGTTGACGATGACGCCGCAGCGCGCGTAGGTGCTCTTGCCGAGGCAGACCACCAGGGTGCTGCGCGGGATGCGGAAGTACTCGACGGTGCGTGCCAGCGCGAAGGAATTCGGCGGAATGATGCAGACATCGGACTTCACGTCGACAAAGCTCTTCGGATCGAAGGCCTTGGGATCGACGATGGTCGAGTTGATGTTGGTGAAGATCTTGAACTCGTCGGCGCAGCGCACATCGTAGCCGTAGCTCGACACGCCGTAGGAGACGATCTTGTGGCCGTCGGCCGCGTGGCGCACCTGCTGCGCAGCGAACGGCTCGATCATGCCCCGCTCCGCCATGCGGCGGATCCACTTGTCGGATTTGATGGTCATAGCGACGCGAGCAGCGTGGAGGGGCCCCGGGCGAAGCACGGGGATCCTAGCGTCGCGAGTCGGTGCCCTGCAGCGTAGACGCGCGAGCAATCCAGTCCAACTGCCGTTGTGTTCATACGCTCAGTCTTCGTCGATTTCGATGGTCGGGAAAGCATCGGCCGGCAGGCCATAGGCCAGGCGGGCCGCGGCACGGCGCGCGATGTCGCGGTACAGCTGCGACAGCTCGGATTCGGGATCGGCGGCGACGGTCGGATTGCCGTTGTCCGCCTGCTGGCGGATGCGGATGTCCAGCGGCAGCTGGCCCAGCAGTTCCACGCCGTACTGCTGCGCCATGTTCCAGCCGCCGCCTTCGCCGAAGATCGGCTCGCGGTGGCCGCAGTTGGGGCAGCAGAACACGCTCATGTTCTCGACGATGCCCAGCACTGGCACCTCCACCTTGCGGAACATCTGCAAGCCCTTCTTCGCATCCAGCAGGGCGATGTCCTGCGGCGTGGTCACCACCACGGCGCCGCTGACCGGCACGCGCTGCGACAGCGACAGCTGGATGTCACCGGTGCCCGGGGGCAGGTCGATCACCAGGTAGTCGAGGTCGTCCCAATGCGTTTCGTTGAGCAGCTGTGACAGCGCCTGGGTGACCATCGGGCCGCGCCAGATCATCGGCTGGTCATCCTGAGGCACCAGGAAGCCGATGCTCATGGCCTGGATGCCATGGGCGACCACCGGGTTCATGTTCTTGCCGTCCGGCGAGGTCGGGCGGTCGCTGGAGCCCAGCATGCGCGGCTGGCTGGGACCGTAGATGTCGGCGTCGAGGATGCCGACCCGCGCGCCCTCGGCCTTCAGCGCCAGCGCCAGGTTGACCGCGACCGTCGACTTGCCGACGCCGCCCTTGCCGCTGGCCACCGCGATGATGTTGCGGATGCCCGGCAGCGGCTTGAGGTTCTTCTGCACCGCCTGCGACTGGATCTTCCAGCTGAGTTTCACCTCGGGTTCGACACCGAGGGCCTCGTGGACGGCGGCAGCGACGCGCGCCGCGAAGGCCTCGCGGATGCCGGCGGCGGGAAAGCCCAGCTCGATCTCGATACTCGGACGGCGGCCGCCGTCGATGCGGCGCACGGTGCCGGCGGCGATCAGGCCGCGGCCGATCAGCGGGTCGACGTGGCGGTCGAGGACCTGGGCAATGGATTCAGCGGTGGCGGATGTCATAGCGGCGCGAGCAGCGTGGAGGGGCCCCACACAAGTGGGGATCCTAGCGTAGCGAGTCGGCGCCCCCATGAGGATGCACCGCCTTGGCTCAGGGTCGACACGGAAGGTTTCATGGGGCGGCGAGTTTAGCAGCCCCCCCGGCCGGCCATGAAAAAGCCCGGCGCGGGGCCGGGCTCGAGGGTCAGTCGTGGTGCTTGTGATGCTTGTGGTTCTTATGTTTGTGCTTGTGGCCGCGGTCATCGTAGTGATGCTCGACGATGACCTTGCGCGGACGGTCGTGATGGTAGTGGTGCTCCACCCGCGGCCTGCGGCCATAGTGCTCCACCACATAGTCATGCCGGTGGTACGGGCGATCGGCGTCGAGCTCGATGCTGATGCCGCCGCGGGTGTACTGCTGGTAGTAGACCGGCAGGGATGCACCGAAACGCCAGCCACCACCGTCCAGCCAGAACCACAGGGAACTGGCCGGTTCGTAGTAGATCTCGTGGGTCGGGTAGTAGACGTAGCGATGCTTGGCCCGGTAGCCATGCGCCGGCGCCCAGCCCGGCGGATCGGCCCAGGCAGCGGGGACCGGCATGGCAGCGGCCAAGGCCAGCAGTGCGGGAATCAGCGGTTTGAATGACATGGTGTCAGGCCTCCTCTGGCCGGGTGCTGAGATGAATCTAGCCCTGCTGGATGAATTGGCACTGAACTGTTCCAGACCCCTGCGGCGCAGCCGCCTCTGCGTGCGATAATCCGAGCCCGAACAACAGCTTTCCCGGACCCCATGAGCCGACAGATCCTGGTCACCAACGCGCTCCCCTACGCCAACGGACCGATCCACCTCGGGCATATGGTCGGCTACGTCCAGGCCGACATCTGGGTGCGCTACCAGCGCCTGCAGGGCCAGCAGGTGCATTACGTCTGCGCCGACGACGCCCACGGCACGCCGATCATGCTCGCCGCCGAGAAGGCCGGCATGACCCCGGAAGCCTTCATCGCCGGCATCAAGACCGAACACGAGCGCGACTTCGCCGGTTTCGGCGTCGCCTTCGACCTCTACCACTCGACCCACTCGGCCGAGAACGAGGAACTGGCCGGCCTGATCTACCGCCGCCTGAAGCAGGCCGGCTGCATCGCCAGCCGCTCGATCCAGCAGCTCTACGATCCGGTCAGGGACATGTTCCTGCCGGACCGCTACATCAAGGGCGAATGCCCGAAATGCGGCACGGCCGACCAGTACGGCGACAACTGCGAGAACTGCGGCGCCGCCTACTCGCCCACCGATCTGAAAAACCCGCGCTCGGTAGTCTCCGGCGCGACCCCGGTGATGAAGGACTCGGAGCATTACTTCTTCGAACTGCCGCGTTTCCAGGCCTTCCTGCAGGACTGGCTGGCCGGCGAGGTCGCCCATTCCTCGGTCCGCGCCAAGCTGCAGGAGTGGTTCGACGGCGGCCTGCGCGACTGGGACATCTCGCGCGATGCACCCTACTTCGGCTTTGCCATCCCCGATGCGCCGGGCAAGTTCTTCTACGTCTGGCTCGACGCACCGATCGGCTACATGGCCGCCTTCAAGGCCTTGTGCGCGACCAAGAAGCTGGACTTCGACGCCTGGTGGGGCGCTGAATCGAAGGCCGAACTGCACCACTTCATCGGCAAGGACATCGTCAACTTCCACGGCCTGTTCTGGCCGGCGATGCTGCAGGGTTCCGGGCACCGCACGCCGACGCGCCTGCACGTCAACGGTTATCTGACGATCAACGGCGCCAAGATGTCGAAGTCGCGCGGCACCTTCATCCGCGCCCGCACTTATCTCAATCACCTGAACCCGGAATACCTGCGCTACTACTTCGCGGCGAAGCTGGGCGACGGGCCGGACGACCTCGACCTCAGCCTCGAGGACTTCACCAACCGCGTGAACAGCGACCTGGTCGGCAAGTACGTCAACATCGCCAGCCGCTGCGCCGGCTTCATCGAGAAGCTGTTCGGCGGCCGCCTGGCCGTGGCCATGCACGACCGCACGCTGTTCGAGGACTTCGCCGCCGAGGCGGACAACCTCGCCAAGCTGTACGAGTCCGGCGACTACGCCGGTGCGATGCGCGAGATCATGCTGATGGCCGACGACGCCAACGCCGCGGTGCAGAAACTTGCGCCCTGGCTGCTGGCGAAGGACGAGGCACAGCGCGAGCAGCTGCACCAGGTCTGCACCACGTTCATCAACCTGTTCCGCCAGCTGACGGTCTACCTCAAGCCCGTGCTGCCGGGTGTGGCGGCGCAGGTGGAGCATTTCCTGCTCGCCGAGCATCCGCTGAACTGGGCGGATGCCCACAAGCCGCTGCTGGGCACGGACATCCGCCCCTATGCCGCCCTGATCACCCGCGTCGACCCGAAGGCCACCGAAGCCATGCTCGCCGAAGAAGCTGCCAGCACTCCGCCCACGGACAAGAAAGCCGAAGCCGCTGCCCCGGCCAAGGCCGCCGCAGCGCCGGCCGCCGCCGACGCCCACATCGGCATCGACGACTTCGGCAAGGTCGACCTGCGCATCGCCCGCATCGACAACGCCGAGCATGTCGACGGCGCCGACAAGCTGCTGAAGCTGACGCTGGACCTGGGCCCCATGGGCAAACGCCAGGTGTTCGCCGGCATCAAGTCGGCCTACGCGCCGGAAGCGCTGATCGGCCGCCTGACCGTGGTGGTCGCCAACCTGGCACCGCGCAAGATGAAGTTCGGCATGTCCGAAGGCATGGTGCTGGCCGCCAGCCATGGCGACGGCAAGCCCTTCCTGCTGTCGCCGGACAGCGGCGCGGAGCCGGGAATGCGCATCAAGTAAGGCTTGCTAGCGAAAACGCGGGAGCGCCGTCCATGGCGGGACTTCATCTCCTGATCTGCCCCCGGGGCATGTTTGACTTACTTCGGCATGACATTGAGTCATCCCTCAGCAGGCCAAACATTCCATGGCCGCCCGTAGCCCGCCGCAGGCGATGACATTTAGTCATCGCCAAGGCGCGGCGGATCTACCCACCCGCATCGACGCCCTACTGCCGCAGACACAGTGCCAGCGCTGCGGCTACCCGGCCTGCCGGCCCTATGCCGAGGCCATCGCCCGCGGCGAAGCCGACATCAACCAGTGCCCGCCCGGCGGGGATGAAGGCATCGTCGCGCTCGCCGCACTGACCGGGCACGCGGTGAAGCCGATGAACCCGGCCAACGGCCAGCCGATCACGCAGAGTTTCGTTGCGCTGATCGACGAGGCGATCTGCATCGGCTGCACCAAGTGCATCCAGGTCTGCCCCACCGACGCCATCCTCGGCGCCAGCCAGCTGATGCACACCGTGATCGCCGCCGAGTGCAGCGGCTGTGACCTGTGCCTGCCCGCCTGTCCGGTCGACTGCATCACGATGGTCGAGGCGCCCTTGCTGTCGATGCCCGGCCGGGTGGCGCAGTTCCGGCAGCGCTACGAACAACGCAGCCTGCGCCTGGCGCAACGCGCCAGCGAACGCGAGGAGGCTCATGCACAGCGCAAGGCCATGCTGAAGG
>DATILC010000303.1:0-3599 GCA_035476855.1 Solimonas sp.
TCCTCGGCACGCTGCAACTGCCGGCCGGCGGCGAACTCTGGTTCTACTCGGCCGACGGCCGCGACCTGCAGGGCCCCTACAGCCGCAGCGGCCGGCGCCTGCTGCCGATCGTGCGCGACGACGAGGCAGTGCTGGAGGCGCGCATGCCGCTGGCCGCGCAGGACGGGTTCCGCATCGCCGTCGGCGAGGTATTCCATGGCTTCCGCCGTCTCGGCGGCGGTGACGGCGTGCAGGCCAAGGGCGCGATGGGCGACTCGGAAAGCTGCAACATCAACACCGCCTGCGCCGATGGCAACAGCTGGCGCAACGAAATCCGCTCCACGGTGCTGTACACCCGCATCGAGCGCGTCATCCTCGGCGCGACCCAGGTGCAATGCTCCGGCGCGATGGTCAACAACACCGCGCAGGACGACCGGCCGCTGGTGCTGAGCGCCAACCACTGCGGCGTCGGCCCCTCGACCAACATGTCCGACGTGCAGGTCTACTTCAACGTGCAGAAGAGCAGTTGCAGCAGCACCACCGACGGCCCGATCAACCAGGTCGTCGATGGCGGTACCTTCCTGGCACGCGACTCCGGCTCGGACTTCTCGCTGTTCAGCCTGGCCGCACGCCCGCCGTCGAGCTACAACGTCTACTACGCCGGCTGGGACGCACGCTCCGACGCCACGCCGCGTTCCGGGGTCAGCATCCATCACCCCGGCGGCGACGACAAGAAGATCAGCAGCTACAGCAGCGCGGCGCGGCGCGTCGACAACGTGCAGGCCGGCGTCGGCCTGACGGTCGATGGCTGGGAGGTGTTCTGGTCGCGCGGCGTCACCGAACAGGGCTCGTCAGGCAGCGGCCTGTGGAACCAGGATCACCGCCTGGTCGGCACCCTGTCCGGCGGCGCCTCCAGCTGCAGCTCGCCACAGTCCTCCGACATCTACGCACGCTTCGACGCGGGCTGGCTGGCCAACAGCACCAGTACTGGCCAGCTCAAGGCGCACCTGGATCCGCGCAACAGCGGCGCGCTGACCCTCAACGGCAAGAACGCCGGCAGCGCAGGCACGCCGGTCGACCCCGGCAGCGGCACCACGGGCAGCACCACCGGCAGTAGCGGCGGTGGTGGCGGTGGCGGCGCCCTCGACCTGCTGGCACTGCTGGCGGGCCTGGGGCTGGTAGCGATCCGGCGGCGTCCCTTGCACTGACCCCCGTCGCCCGGAGCACACTGCAGCCTCCTCGCGGAGGACAACCATGCACCACCTTTCGCTGCGCGCACTGCTGTCGCTGGTACTGTTGCCCTTCCTCGGCATGGCACAGGCCGCCACGGTGCCGGCGACGTACCAGCTGCCGCCCGCGGCAGTGGCCGAGGCGATCAACGCGGTCAAGGGCGATCCGCTGCATTACGCAGCCGGCCTGCCGACCAATCTCGATACCGACGACGGCAGCTGGGATGAGCCGGTCCGCGGCGTGGCCCGCTGGCGCCTGCAGCTGGAGTCGCAGGGCGCCAGCTCGCTGAGCCTGCGGCTGGAAGACCTGCGGCTGCCGCAGGGCGCGACGCTGCGCTGGATCGGCAACGGCGGCGGTGGCGACCAACAGGGTCCCTTCGGCCCTGCCGACGACGGCATGCTGTCGTTACCCGTGGTGCGCGATCACCGCGGCCTGCTGGAAGCACGCATGCCGGCCACGGCGCGCGCGCAGTTCGGCCTGCGCATCGCCGAGGCCTACCACGGTTACCGTGCCTTCGGCGTGGACGCTGCAATCGCGAAGGGCCAGTTCGGCCAGTCCGGCAGCTGCAACATCGACAGCAGCTGCAGCGACGGCGATGCCTGGCGCCAGCAGATCCGCTCGGTGGTGCTGCTGAGCATCGACAACAGCGTGCTGTGCACCGGCAACCTGGTGAACAACACAGCCCAGAACGGCCGCGCCCTGATCCTCACCGCCAATCATTGCGGAATCCGCAGCAGCAATGACGAGACCGTCATTGCCTACTTCAACGTCGCCCGCCCCTGCAGCTGCCCGCAATTGCAGGGGCGCGTCGACCAGAACATCCGCGGCGCGACCTTCCGCGCGCGCGACGACCAGTCCGACTACACCCTGTTCGAACTCGCCTCGGTCCCGCCTTCCAGCTTCAACCCGTTCTACTCCGGCTGGGATGCCAGCGGCACAGCCCCGCAGTCCGGCGTGTCGATCCACCACCCCTCCGGCGACGACAAGAAGATCTCGACCTATACCAGCACCGCCGTGCCGGTGGAGGACCAGCCGGTGGCGGATTTCTTCGTCGATGCCTGGGAGGTGCGCTGGGCGCGAGGCACCACCGAGCAGGGCTCCAGCGGCGCCGGATTGTGGAACCAGCAGCGGCGATTGGTCGGCGTGCTGTCGGGCGGCACTGCGCGCTGCAGCAACAGCGGCGGCTCCGATTACTTCGGTCGCCTCGACCGCGCCTGGACTGCTGGCCTGAGGGAACAACTGGCGCCAGGCAGCAGCGCACTCACCCTCGACGGGCTGGAGCGCGGCTCCGAGCCGCCGGCACCGACTTGTCCGGTGCCCGGCAGCGATGGCGGGGGTGGCGGCGCGCTACCGCCGCTGCTGCTGGCCGGCCTGCTGGCCGCCGCCCTGCTGCGGCGCCGCGGTCCTAGCGCCGATAGGCGCTGACGAAGTTCCAGATCTCGCTGGTCGCCGACAGGTCGGCGCTGGTCTTGCCGACGGTGGTCGCCGGCAGGTACTGCAGGCCACCCGGCCAGGTGTGGCCGCCTTCGTTGACGCGGTACAGCCGCAGTTCGCCGCGCGAGCAGCCCGTGTAGCGACGCAGGTCGATGGTGGTGCCGTCGTTGGCCGTGTTGGGCAGGGCCGTCGTCGAGGGATTGAGACCGCAGGCCAGGCGCGCGCTCCACATCGACACGGCGGTTTCCACCGACAGCAGCGTCGAGCTGCCGGCCCAGGGCACGATCGGATCAGCGCTGCCGTCGACGAACATCAGCGGACGCGGCGTCACCGGCGCGCAGCTGTTGTAGACGCCGCGGGTGATGCTGGTGCCGACCAGCGCGACGGCGGCGATGCGGTCCGACAACTCGCAGGCCATGCGCTGCGCCATGAAACCGCCATTGGAAAAGCCGCTGGCGTAGACGCGACTGGTGTCGATGCCGTAGCGGCTCTGCATGATGTCGATGATGCGACGCATCAGGCCGATGTCGTCGATGCCGCGATTGACGCCGGGGTCATCCTCCCAGCTGCCATTGTGGTACTGCGGCAGCACCGCCCAGTAGCGCTTCTCGACCACCGACTTCGGCAGGTAACCGAGGTTGGCCTGACCCTCGGCCGTACCGGCGCGGCCGTGCAGCATCAGCAGCATCGGCGCCGCTGCGGGGGCGGGCTCGGGGCGGATCACGGTGAAGGTGCGCTGCAGGCCGTTGTGGGTGACGTAGACGTCGAAGGCCGCGGTGCCGGGGTTCAGCACCAGGTTGTTGTCGTGGATCTTGACCACGGTGGCGGTGTTCCTCGGCGCAACGCGCAATGCGCCGATGGTGACGTCACCCTCCGCGGCCAATGCCGCGCCCTGCAGGCCGGCCCCCAGGGAAAACAGGACCGCAGCACAGAAGCAACCCACACGCATCGGCGTA
>DATILC010000304.1:0-8432 GCA_035476855.1 Solimonas sp.
GATGAAGCGGCCGATGGCGTCGGCCATGAAGACCGGCTCGCCGCCGACGTCGCGCACGCGCTTCTCGGCCAGCACCGAGTAGCGGCCATAGGCCTCGCGGCCCGTGCAGGGCGCGTGGCCCGATCCTTCCGGGTAGGCCGCCTGCTCGCGGAAGCGCAGCAGGTTGAGCATCGTCACCGGCGTGTTCATCGGAATCGTGGTGGCGATGCGCTTGATGTCGGCGCCAGCGGGGTCGATCGTGCGGGTCATCTGCAACTCCTTCAGGGAATGCGGCGATGTTCGGGCCAGCGCGCCGCACAAAACAAGAAGGGCGGCCGGTGGCCGCCCTTCCCTTGCTGCAACCGCGGTCGGGTCTACAGACCCTGGCGCGTGATCTGCGAGGCCTTCAGCAGCGGCAACTGCAGCGAGCCGGTGACAGTCAGCGCCGGCACCAGCAGGTCGCGCGACCAGGTGATCGGGTACTGCGCGTGGAAGCCGTAGACCAGCAGCGCCAGTTCGTCGCCCTCGGCGAGACGCTCGGCGACGCCGCTCATGTCGCCCGTGTGCTCGCCAAAGCCGCGCACCGGCGTCAGCTGGTCGTCGATCAGGTCCCAGCGCGTCGTGCCGGCCTTGCGATGGCCGATGCCCAGGAACAGGATCGGATCGCAGGCGCCGACGGCCAGCGGCACCGCGCACTCGGCCATTTCCATACCGCTGAGGCCAGCCAGGCTGATCGACATCGTCGGTACACCCGCCACGATCGCGCCGCCGGCCGGAGCGGTGTACAGCGGCTGCGTCGCCAGCAGCGCCTCGCGCGCGCCGTTGCCCAGTGCGGCGCCAAGGATGCCGAGGGCCGAGTTCAGCTGCGGCGTCGAACCGTCGATCTCGAAGTTGTCGCCACCCTTGGGCACCGTGCGCACGGCGATGGCATCGCCCTCGGCCAGGCTCAGGCAGATGTCGGAGCCGCTGGGCAGCGCCGCGTTCATCGCGCCACCCTTGCCCTGCAGCTTCTCCTCGAACCAGGCGAACTGCACGTCGTCCAGCACCAGCGTGCCGCAGCTGCGCGAGCCGCCCGCATCCTGGAAGTTCGGCGCGGTCAGCGCGGCATTGAACGGATCGAGCGCGGTCTCCAGGTTGCTGCCCGGCGGCAGCGGCACGCTGGTAAGGCTGATCGGCAGGATGTGGCCGGACTGGTGCGTCAGCAGGCGGACGTCGCCGCCGCGCGCCTTGAGGCACTCGTAGTTGCCGACGCTGTCGTTGAAGTTGAACAGCGTGTCGCGGAAGCCCTGCGTCAGCAGCGCGTCGATCTTCGCGTACGGCCGCGGCAGGACCTCGCGCGGATCCGGCGTCGCCAGCGTGAAGTTCTGCTCGCCGGCCGGCAGGCCGTCGCAGAAGTAGGACACGCTGTGGTACTTGAAGAAGTTGTAGCCAGCCTCGCTGAAGCTGTTCTGGATGCCGGCCATGATCAGCGATTCGAAGATTGCCGGGTCCTGCCGCGTCTGGCCGCGCGCCAGCGTGTCGAGCAGGCCGGTCAGGATCACGGTCGGATCGCCTCCGGTCACCAGGCCCAGCAGCGGGACTTCGGCGGCGCCCGCGAGCAGCACGCCATAGCCCGACTTGACCACGTTGCCGGAGTTGAGCGCGTACATCAGGTCATGCGGGGTGATGTCCGGCGCGATCACGCGCAGGCGCTGCTTGGGGTCCGCGCCGGCGAGCAGGAACTGGTACATGCCGCCGTAGGAGCCGCTGTAGCTGCCAACGACCATGCGGCCGTCGCCGAAGCGGCGCAGGCCTTCGAGATCTTCGGCCCAGTCCAGCACCGAGATCAGGTTCTGGCCCTCGAAGTCCGGCGACATCACGCGGACCTGGCCGCTGGACTCGCCGTTGCCACGCTCGTCGATCGAGATGACGTAGTAACCGGCGTCGCGCAACCGCTGCTGGAAGCCGCTGGGCTCGACATTGCGGCTGCCACCGTAGCCATGGCTGTGCAGCACCAGCGGATAGGTCCTGCCCTTCTCCAGCTGCGCCGGTTCCATCACCTGGATCACCGTGGTATCGCCGGTCTTGGCGGACACCACCTCCTGGCGATACACGGTGCCGTCGCGGGTCTCGGTGACCGGGTGGGTGGTGCCACCGCCGCCACCGGAGCCGCTGCCGCCGCCGCTGGCTTCGTCGCTGGAGCCGCAGGCCGACAGGCACAGGATTGCCGCCCCGAGCAGGGCGCCTCGTATCGCGTTCATAATTCCTCTTCCTCGAAGGGACGGCTGGGCCCGCAGGGCGGCCGTTCTGTTAGTGAATAACACTGATGGATATACGCGGCAGCCCCCGCCTTGTCCACGCCCAAACGGGGGGCCGGGGCCCGCTTGATGTGCATTTCCCAGACCGACGGCCTCCCGGCACAGGCCATAATCCGGGCAGCCCCGTCGGCAAGGATCGTTCCGGATGTACAAGTCGCTCAGAGCCCAGACCCTGCACTACTTCGCACGCCCGCATGAGGGCATGCCTCCGGGGCCGGTCGCCTCGCCGGCCGACTGGCGCGGTGCAGTGCTGCGCCAGGGCGGCGACTGGCAATACCGGCTCGACGCCGCCGAAGTGGCGGAATGCCAGGCCGCCGTGCGCCATTTCGAGACCCTCGGCAAGCCGCTGGCACAGCTGCGACGCGAGGATTTCCCGCTGCCGCGGCTGGCCGCGCGCATCGCAGGCTGGCGCCGCGAGATCCGCCACGGCCGTGGCTTCGTGCTGGTCCGCGGCCTGCCGGTGACGGACTGGACCGAGGCGCAGTGCGAGCTGTTCTACTGGGGCTTCGGCCACCACCTCGGCCTCCCCGGCGCACAGAACCCCCAGGGCGACCTGCTCGGCCATGTGCGCGACCAGCGTACCGGCGGCGACATCCGCTACTACCGCACCAACAAGGCCCTCGCCCCGCACTGCGACACCGCCGACGTGGTTGGCCTGATGTGTCTGAAGACGGCGAAGAGCGGCGGCCTGTCGCGCATCGCCAGTTCGGTGGCGGTCTACAATGAGCTGCTGCGCCGCCGGCCGGAACTGGCATCGCGCCTGTTCGAACCGATGTGGTTCGACACCAAGGGCGAAGGCGGCATCCCCGCCTACCCGATCGCACCCTGCCGCTACGCCGCCGGCGAACTGCGCAGCTTCTGGCAGAGCGACTACTACCGCACGGTGCAGAACGTCGCTCACGTGCCGCGATTGACTGGGCAGGAGCAGGAACTGCTCGATGCCTATGACGCCATCGCCGGCGACCCGGAATTCTGCCTCGACATGGACCTGCAGCCGGGCGACATCCAGCTGATCTCCAACCACACGATCCTGCACGCCCGCACCGGCTTCGAGGACTGGCCGGAACCGGAGCAGCGTCGGCACCTGCTGCGGCTGTGGCTGACCCTGCCCGAAAGGCGGCCGCTGAAGCTGGAGCTGCTGCGCGCGCTGAGCTGGCTGGAAGTCACCGGCACCGCTGCGCGCGAGTTGCTGCGCCACAAGCGGCGCAGCCTCGTCACCCGCTGAAACCAGCTCAGCCGGTCAGGGCATCGCGGATGCGCTTGTAGCCATCGCGCAGGGTATCCGCCAGCATGGCGGCAGCGGCCTCGGCCTCTTGCCGGACGGCAGCACCCGCAGCCTCCGCACGTGCCAGGTGTTCCTTCATCTCGGCCATCTTGGCATCGAGCTCGGCCAGGCGATCCTTCGCGTCCTGTTTCAGCAGGTGCGCCTTGAGCGCGATCTCATCGCGCAGCAGGCGCAGCAGCTGGGCGTTGTTGTGCACGGCATTTTCAAGCTGGGTCATGGCGGTACTCCGTGGTGGGTGGGTGTGGCGCTACTATCGGCGCCATCGGACGGCTGAGCATTGAGCCAGATCAATGCCTGGCCGATACTGCGCCCCACCCGTTCCATCGCCACATCGCCATGCCCTCCTTCGATATCGTCTCCGAAGTCGACAAGCACGAACTGACCAACGCCCTAGACCAGGCGCGCCGCGACCTCGACAACCGCTACGACCTGCGCGGCAGCAACGCGCGCATCGAGCAGGAGGAGTTCGTCATCACGCTGTTCGCCGGCAACGAATTCCAGCTCAAGCAGCTGCTGGAGATCCTGCACAAGCGCCTGGCGGCGCGGCACATCGACCTGCGCAGCGTCGACGCCGGCAAGGTCGAGACCAACCTGGCCGAGGCGCGCCAGAAGGTCACCATCAAGCAGGGCATCGAGCAGGCTCAGGCCAAGAAGCTGGTGACCAAGATCAAGGAGTCCAAGCTCAAGGTCGACACCCAGATCACCGGCGACAAGCTGCGCGTGATCGGCAAGAAGCGCGACGACCTGCAGGCGGCGATCGCCATGCTGCGCGCAGCCGACACCGAACTGCCACTGCAGTTCGAGAATTTCAGGGACTGAATCGCCCGCGCGGGGCGCGGATCAGCCGAAGGCGATCAGCAGCGCGGTCAGCAGCGACGCGCCGACGATGGCGCCGGCCAGCCGCAGGTCCCGGTCACGCCACAGGCGCATCGCCCCCTGCAAGGGACGTGGCTGGCGCTGCAGGCGTTCGCGGTCGGCGTCCCCTGGCTCGGTGAGCCGCTGCAGCGCCAGCATCGAATCGAAGTGCGACGCCAGCGGCCAGTGCGGAATCGCCACCTCGGCGACCGGCACACCGCGCGATCGTGTTTCGATCTGGCGCGACGGTGCCGGCCGGTCCTTGCATTCGGCCAGGCAACGGCGCAGGTCGGCCGCCATCTCGTAGGCATTCTGGTAGCGCGCCGCGCTGGGCTTGGCCAGGGCACGGTCGACGATCTGGTCCAGCAAGGCCGGCACGCCCTCCATCAGTTCGCTCGGCGGCACATGCCTGGCGGTGGCGATGTTGCGCCACAGCTGCGCGGTGTCGGCACCATCGAAGGGCGAGTAGCCGACCAGCATCTCGTAGAGCACCGAGCCCAGCGAGAAAATGTCGGATCGGTGATCGACCGGGCGGCCCACCACCTGCTCCGGCGACATGTAGCGCGGGGTGCCCAGCAGCACCTCGCCCTGCGTCGTCTTGACGTCCGACTGCTGCAGGCGGGCGATGCCGAAATCCATGATCTTGGCGTGGCCCTTGTGCGACATCATGATGTTCGCGGGCTTGATGTCGCGGTGCTCGACGCCGTGCTCGTGAGCAAAGCCAAGGCCGTCGGCGATCTCGGCGGCCAGGGTCAGGGCCTCGCGCAGCGGCAGCCCGTCGGCACGCAGGCGCTGGCGCAGGTCGATGCCGGGCAGCAGCTCCATCGCCATGTAGGCGAGGTCGCCTTCGCGACCGACGTCGAAGATGGTGATGATCGAGGGGTGGTTGAGGCGGGCGGCGGCACGCGCCTCCTGGAAGAACTGCGCCTCGTAGTCCACCCGGTTGTTGGCCGGGCGGGACAGCATGATGGTCTTGACCGCGACCGTGCGGTCCAGCAACGGATCCTTGGCCTCGTAGACCACGCCCATGGCCCCGCGGCCCAGTTCGCGGCGGATCTGGTAGCGGCCCAGCTGCGTGATCGCCAGCGTATCGTTCATCGCTTGCCCCTGGGCTTGCGCGGATCCGGCGCCGCTTCCTGCGGCGGCGCCTCGGGCTCGAAGCGATGGCGGATCAGGGCCTGCTGGCCGGGCTGGATGTTGACGTCCACGGTCAGCGGCGGGAAGGACTCGTAATAGACGTCGATGCGATGCTGGGTGCTCGACAGTTCCAGCTTCTCGAGTCCGGGGATGTGTCCCTGGGGAATGCCGTCGACGAAGACCTCGCCTCCCGGCAGGATGTCGAACAGCAGGATGCCCGGCGCCGCGAACTGGTGGCGCACCACCATCCGCTGTCCCGGCTTCAGGTCGACGTCGAGCAGCATCGGCGGATGCTCGGTGTGGCGGACCTCGATGCGATGGCGGCCGGGGCGCACCTCCAGCTTGCGCAGCGGCGGCGTCGCCCCCTGGATTTCGCCGTCGACGTAGACCTTGCCGCTGGGATTGACCTCGAAGGCCAGGGTCGCCGGCTTGAGGAATGCGCCGCTGCGCATGACGCCGGCCAGGACCAGCAGCAGCAGGGCCATGCCGGCCGCGAGCTGCAGCACCTTGCCGCGGCGCTGCACCGCACTGCGCGGCCCGGGGGTGTGGAGATCGTACTGCTGCGCGGCGGCCTCGACCGTCAGGCCGGCAGGGCGCAGCAGTGCCTCGCGTTCCGGCGCCTGCTCGGCCAGCGCCTCGCGAAAACCGGTGGTGACCAGTAGCTGTCCCGGCACGGCAGACGCGGCGGCAGCCCCAGCGATGGCGATACCGTCGCCGCCGATGCCCGCCGTGCTGCCCTTGGCGGCCACCGCCTCCACCAGCCCCTGGCCGATACCGATCGCCAGCGGCAAGCCGGAACTGTTCTGCAGGCTGCGCTCGGCGGCGCTGAGCGCCCCCAGGGGGTTGGCCAGCACCACCACCACCAGGCCGTCGCTGCCGTCGAGGACCAGGCGGTCCGCCAGTGGCAGGGGCTGCAGTGCGCGCCCTACGACTGCATCCAGCAGCGCGCGCAGCCGGTCCTGCTCGGCGTCTGGCTGTTCGGCCAGCGAGTCGAGGCGCAGATACAGCACACTGGCCAGGATGGTTGGATGACTGGAATCGTTCATGGGCTGTAAATGGCCGCAGCGCCGATTTTAGCCTGCATTTCGCATTGAAAAACCGGCGGCTGCGTTTATCGGCACAGAACGTCGATTCGGTCCGGCGGATTCCGCAGGCCGCGCCGCCCCTTGTCGGAATTTCCGCCGGCCCCGGCGCCCCCGGCACTAAACTTCGGTCCATGCAGCAGCACCTCCCCCTCGTCAGCGCTGGCCTCGCCGAGCAGGGCCCGATGGCCGGCCTGTTCCACCCCGCGGTTGCCGACTGGTTCAGCGCCGCCTTCGGCGACCCCACCGAGGTGCAGCGGCGCGCCTGGCAGGTCACCGCGCGCCACCGCCACGCCCTGATCACCGCGCCGACCGGCTCCGGCAAGACCCTCGCCGCCTTCCTCGCCGCGATCAACGACCTGGTGATCGAGGGCATCGAGCGCGGCCTCGAAGACCAGGTCTACGTGCTCTACGTCTCGCCGCTGAAGGCGCTGTCCAACGACATCCAGAAGAACCTGCAGGCACCGCTGGCCGGCATCCGCGAGCGGGTGCGCGCCCTCGGCCTCGGCGACCTCGACATCCGCGACGCGGTACGCACCGGCGACACCCCGCAGGCCGAGCGCGAGCGCATGCGCCGCACGCCGCCGCACATCCTGGTGACCACGCCGGAATCGCTGTTCATCCTGCTGACCTCGGACTCCGGCCGCGACATGCTGCGCCGGGTGCGCACGGTGATCGTCGACGAACTGCATGCCGTCGCCGGGGTCAAGCGCGGCGCCCACCTGGCGCTGAGCCTGGAGCGGCTCGATGCGCTGTGCGCGCAGCCGCCGCACATGGATGTGCAAGTGCCGCGGGAGGCACAGGACGTGCCGAAGCGGCCAGTACGCATCGGCCTGTCGACAACGCAGAAGCCGATCGAGACCATGGCCCGGCTCCTGCTCGGTGATCGCCAGGAGCAGTGCGAGATCGTCGACACCGGCCACAGCCGCCAGCGCGACCTGGCGCTGGAACTGCCGCGCTCGCCGCTGGCCGCGGTAATGGCCAACGAGGTCTGGGCCGAGGTCTACGACCGCCTGGCCGAGCTGACGCAGCAGCACCGCACCACCCTGATCTTCGTCAACCAGCGCCGCCAGGCCGAGCGCGTTGCGCGCCACCTCGCCGAGCGCATCGGCGAGGACGCGGTCACCGCCCACCACGGCAGCCTCGCCCGCGAGCACCGCCTCGACGCCGAGCAGCGCCTCAAGGCCGGCCGGCTGAAGGCGCTGGTGGCGACCTCCTCGCTGGAACTGGGCATCGACATCGGCGACGTCGACCTGGTCTGCCAGCTCGGCTCGCCGCGCTCGATCAACGCCTTCCTGCAGCGCGTCGGCCGCGCCGGCCACGCGGTGCGCGCGATCCCGAAGGGGCGGCTGTTCCCGTTGACGCTGGACGACCTCGCCGAATGCGCCGCGCTGCTGCGCTGTGCCAACACCGGCGACCTCGACCGCATCCTGATCCCGCAGCAGCCGCTGGACGTGCTGGCACAGCAGATCGTCGCCGAGGTCTGCTGCCGCGAATGGGGCCTGGACGAACTGCACGCGCAGTTCCGCAGCAGCCTGCCCTACCGAGAGCTGACGCTGCAGCGCTTCGAGGAAATCGTGCAAATGCTGGCCGACGGCTACAGCACCCGGCGCGGCCGCCGTGGCGCACTGCTGCACTACGACGCCATCAACCGCCGCCTGCGCGCACGGCGCGGCGCCAAGCTCACCACCGTCACCAATGCCGGCGTGATTCCCGACCAGTTCGACTACGAGGTCGAGCTGGCACCGGAGGGCCTGCGCATCGGCACGCTCAACGAGGACTTCGCCTTCGAGAGCA
>DATILC010000305.1:0-3612 GCA_035476855.1 Solimonas sp.
CGCGCATCAGGGTCGGATCGACGATCACCTTGAGATCGGCCACGTCGGGCGGTGTCTCCAGGTGTTCCTTGATGAGTTTGGCGTCCTCCGGATGCACCATCACGCGCAGCTGGCGGCCGGCGCCGTCGAGGGCGGCCACCGCCTCGCGCACCACGCCGAGCACGCGCGTCGGGTCCAGTTCCAGTTCCTGCTGCACCAGGCGGCGTGCGACCTCCACGGTCATCGCCACCAGCATGCGTTCGACATTCTCGTCCAGCTCGGCCAGCGGTCGGGCCAGGTGCTGCACCAGCTCGCGCAGGCGCGTGGCCTCGTCGCGCGCCATCTGCGCACCGGCGGCATAGCCTTCCGAATGGCCGCGGGCGAACCCGTCCTGGTAGGCGGCGGCCTCCATCTCGTCGAGCTGCTGCGCGGTATGCAGCACCACGTCCTCCGGGCATTGCGGCGTTGCCGGGAAGATCGGCGGCGCCCAGCGCGAAGGCAGGCTCAGCGGCTCAGACAAATTCCTCTCCCTTGCCGCCCAGCGAGATGGTGCCGGCGTCGGCCAGGCGGCGCGCGGCGGCGAGGATTTCCTTCTGTGCGGTCTCGACATCGGCGACGCGCGCCGGGCCCTTGGCCTCCATGTCCTCCAGCAGCATCTCGCCGGCGCGCTTCGACATGTTCTTGACGAACTTGTCCTTGATGCGGGCATCGGCGCCCTTCAGCGCCATGCCGAGGCTCTCGGTGGAGAGATCGCGCAGCAGGGTCTGGATGCCGCGGTCGTCGACCTCGGCAAGGTCGTCGAACACGAACATCAGGTCCTGGATGCGCTGCGACAGGTCGGCATCGACCTCGCCGATCTTGGCGACCAGGGCCTGCTCGGCCGACGATTCCATCAGGTTGAGGATGCCGGCCGCGACCTTGATGCCGCCGACACTGGACGACTTCAGGTTGCTGCCGCCGGAGAACTGCTTCTCCATGATCTCGTCGAGCTCGCGCAGCGCCGCCGGCTGGATGCCGTCGAGGCGCGCGATGCGCATCAGCACGTCGCTGCGCATGCGCTCCGGCAGCAGGCCCATCACCTCGGCCGCCTGGTCCGGATCGAGGTAGGCCAGCACGATGGCGACGATCTGCGGGTGTTCGTTGCGCACCAGGTCGGCGACCGCGCGCGTCTCCATCCACTTCAGTGCCTCCAGGCCCTTGCTGTTGCGGCCCAGCAGGATGCGATCGATCAGGCCGGAGGCCTTGTCCTCGCCCAGCGCGCCGACCAGCACGCGACGCACGTAGTCGTCGGCGCCGACGCCCAGCGCGGTCTGGTTGTCCAGCTCCAGAACGAAGCGGTCCATCACCTCGTTGGCACGCTCGCGCGAGACATTGGTCAGCGCGGCCATGGCCTGGCCAACCTTCTGCACGTCCTTGGCGCCCATGTGCTTGAGCACCTCGGCAGCCTCGTTCTCGCCCAGCGACATCAGCAGGATCGCGGCGCGTTCGGCGCCGCTGGGGGGGGCATTGGCGATTGCTTCGGTCATGGAGCTTATCCGTGGATAAAACACACACGCGACGGCGTGCCATTTTCGTGTCCCGCCAACCCTATCGACCCGCGTGTACTTGACGTACATGAGGGGCGATAGGGGCCGCGGGGCGCGAAAATGGCCCCGTCCCGAAGGGTTGCGCCAGAAATCGCGCCATGCGGCGCCGGCCGCCGCTTATTTGGACCTACCAAACCGCGCGTCGGCCGACTTGCCTGGCGCGATTTCTGGCAGCAACGCGTGCGTGTTTTATTCACGGATAAGCTCCTACTCTTGTCCGATCCAGTTCTTGACCACCTGGGCGACGCGCTTGGGATCCTGGTTGACCGCCGTGCGGGCGGTCTGCAGCTTCTGGTCAAACGGGTCCGGCAGGGCCGCCAGTGCTTCGCCACCGGCACCACGGCCCAGCGCGATCGGCCCGTCGGAAACCACCCGCACCGAATCGGCGCCACCGCCCAGTTCCAGCGGTGCGGTCGACCGCGGCTGCAACGGTGCCTGCAGCAGCGAGCGCAGCACCGGGCGCAGCACGGCAAAGATCAAGGCCAGCACGATCAGCGCGCCGCCGACATGGCGGATGCCATCGCGGATCTGCGGGTTCTGCCACAGCGGCAGGTCTTCCTGCTGGGCGCTCTCGGGCTGCACGAAGGCGGCGTTCTGAACGCTGAGGCTGTCGCCGCGCTTGTCGTCGAAACCGACCGCCTCGCGCACCAGGGCATCGACCTTGGCCAGCTGGTCCTTGCTCAGCGGCACCGCGGTGACCTTCTTGTCGGCGCCGGTTTTCGGCAGGTAGTCGACCAGCACCGCCACCGACAGCCGGCGAACGTTGCCGGTGGGGTTGCGGGTGTGGCTGACGGTCTTGTCGAGTTCGTAGTTGCGCGTCGCCTGCTTGCTCTGCGACAGCGGCGCATTGGCGTCGGCCGTGCCGGACAGCTGGTTCAGCGGCGGGTTGGCGGTCTGCGGCGGCGGCTGGTTGCTGGTGGCCCCCGGTACGCCGGCGGCCTTGCCGGCCTCGCGCTGCATTTCCTCGGCGGTCTGCTCGCTGCGCACCGCGGCCGATTCCGGCTTGTAGGTCTCGCGCGCCTCCTCGGTGACCGAGAAGTCGATGTCGGCGGTGACCTGGGCACTGACCCGGCCGGCACCGAGCATCGGTGCCAGCAGCTGCTCGATGCGGCGCACGTAGTCGGACTCGACGCGGCGCGCATGTTCGAACTGCTCGCTGGTCTGGCCCATGCCGTTGTCGGCACCATCGCGCGTCAGCAGGCGGCCGAACTGGTCGACCACGGTGACTGCCGAGGGCTGGAGGTTGGGCACGCTGCTGGCGACCATGTGCACGATCGAGGCGACCTGGTCCGGTTCCAGCTGGCGGCCGGAGTGCAGCTCGACCAGCACCGAGGCGCTGGCCGGTTCACGGTTGCTGGTGAAGGCCGAGGCCTTGGGCAGCGCCAGGTGCACGCGTGCAGCGCGCACCGGCTGCAGCGTCGACACGCTGCGCGCCAGCTCGGTTTCCAGCGCGTGCTGGTAGCGCGCGTTCTCGATGAACTGGCTGGTGCCGAAGCCCTGCTCCTGCTGGATCATCTCGAAGCCCTGCGCCGAGCCGCGCGGCAGGCCCAGCGTGGCGAGCTTGAGACGCGCGTCATGCACCTGCGCGGCCGGCACCGAGACCGCGCCGCTGCCGGTGTCGACCTGGAAAGGAATGCCGGCGGTGCGCAGGGCCTCGCCGATCTCGGCGGCGTCCTTGTCGGCGAGGTTGCCGTAGAGCGGCGCGAAGTCCGGTTTCTGCGACCAGCTGAACACGGTGAAGCCGACGGCCACCGCGACGGCGATGCCGACCAGCATCAGCAGCTGGCGCAGCGCCGGGATGTCCTTGAGGCTGCGGGCGGGATTGGAAAGAGCTAGTTCGGCCATGACGTTCTATCGCGCCTCAGATCGGCATGTTCATGATGTCCTGGTATGCAGATACCAGGCGATTGCGGACTTCGACCATACCCTTGAACTGCACCTGGGCACGGGCACCTGCGACCATCACCGAGGCGAGGTCGGTGTTCTTGTCACCGATGGCGAAGGCGTTCTGCAGGCGGGCACTGTCCTGCTGTGCTTCGTTGACCCG
>DATILC010000306.1:0-12405 GCA_035476855.1 Solimonas sp.
GACGCCGATCCGGTGGCGCGCTGGAACCATCCGCGCTGGTGGATCGCGCGGCTGCAGCAGGACCATCCGCAGCAGTGGCAGCGGATCCTTCAGGCCAACAACGCGGCGGCGCCGATGACGCTGCGGGTCAACGTCCGCCGCGTCGGCATCGACGCGATGCGGGCGCGCCTGCAAGAGGCCGGCATCGCCAGCACGCGCATCGGCCCGCACGGCCTGGTGC
The DNA here is from genome assembly GCA_035476855.1 of Solimonas sp. Classification (GTDB taxonomy): domain Bacteria; phylum Pseudomonadota; class Gammaproteobacteria; order Nevskiales; family Nevskiaceae; genus Solimonas_A. Next base: position 221 of record DATILC010000306.1, read on the forward strand.
TGGCGCAGCCGCTGCCGGTGCAGGCGATCCTGGGTTTCGACGAGGGCCTGCTGTCGGTGCAGGACTACGGCGCCCAGCTCGCGGCCCCGCTGCTGCTGGACGAACCGACCGCATCTACCCGGCCGCGCCTGCTGGACGCCTGCGCCGCCCCGGGCGGCAAGACGGCGCACCTGCTGGAACTGACCGAGGCCGACCTGCTGGCGCTCGACGTCGATGCGGCGCGCTGCGAGCGCATCCACCAGAACCTGCAGCGGCTCGGCCTGCGGGCCGAGGTGCGCGCCGCCGACGCCGCCCAGCCGGCCAGCTGGTGGGACGGCCAGCCCTTCGATGCGATCCTGCTGGACGCGCCGTGCACCGCGTCGGGCATCGTGCGGCGCCATCCCGACGTGCGCTGGCTGCGGCGCGAGGCCGACATCGCCCGGCTGGCGGCGCAGCAGGCCCGCCTGCTGGAGGCGCTGTGGCCGCTGCTGAAGCCCGGCGGACGGCTGGTTTATTGCACCTGTTCGGTGTTCCGGGCCGAGGGCGACGAGCGAATTGCGGCGTTTGTTGCACACCACAGCGACGCCGTTTTGCGGCCGAGCCCCGGCCATTTAATCCCCGGCCATGCGGCCAATGCCGAGGGCGTCCCGGACAATGGAGGCGGTGAGCACGACGGTTTCTTCTACGCGGTGCTGCAAAAAGGTGCACTGGCTGCACCCGCTCGGGCTGCTTGAAGCCGTCCTGCGGGTCGGCTTGGCCATGCTGCTGCTGGCGTGGGCCGTGCTGGCGCCGGCGCACGCCCAGCTCGGCGGCGCCGAGATCACCCAGATGCAGGTGGAGCGCAACGAGGACGGCGTGCATCTCACGGCCCAGGTCCGTTTCGATTTGCCGAGCGCGGTGGAGGAAGCCTTGCTGAAGGGCATCCCGATGTCCTTCGTCGCCGAGGCCGCGATCTACCGCGACCGCTGGTACTGGTACGACAAGCGGGTCGCCACCGCGGTGCGCTACCTGCGGCTGGCCTACCAGCCGCTGACGCGCCGCTGGCGGCTGCAGGTGTCTTCCTCGCCGATCGGCCATTCCGGGCTGATGCTCGGCCAGAGCTTCGACAGCCGCGACGAGGCGCTCGCCGTCCTGCAGCGCATCTCGCGCTGGCGCATCGCCGAAGCCCACGACATCGAGACGGACGCGATCCACACCGTCGATTTCCGCTTCCGGCTGGATGTCTCGCAGCTGCCGCGCCCGTTCCAGATCGGTGCGGTGGGCCAGTCCGACTGGAACCTCGCCGCCAGCCGCACCCAGCGGCTGGTGGACCTCGCCCGGTGAACACGCCGCTGAAACGCCCGCCCGAGGGGCCGCCCCGCTCCCTGCTGCAGGGCTCGCGCGCGCTGCGCTGGGCGGTGGCCGTCGCGATCACGGTGATCGTCGCCATCGGCATCGTGCTGCTGTTCCTGCTGACGCAGGCCACCGGCAACCGCGAGCTGTACGAGCGCAACTACGGCCGCCTGTTCGTGCTGAACATGGCGGTGGCCGGCGTGCTGCTGGCGGTGATCCTGTGGGTGGCGGTCCGGCTGTGGTCGCGGCTGCGGCGCGGCAAGTTCGGCAGCCGGCTGCTGGTCAAGCTGGCGGCGATCTTCGCCCTGGTGGGGCTGGTGCCGGGGCTGCTGATCTACGTGGTGTCCTACCAGTTCGTGTCGCGCTCGATCGAGAGCTGGTTCGACGTCAAGGTGGAAGGCGCGCTGGAATCGGGCCTGAACCTGGGACGGACCACGCTCGACGCCTTGTCGAACGACTTCGGCAGCAAGACCCGCGCGGCCTCCGGCGCGCTGGCCGAGACCGCCGACGCGTCCTCCGGGCTGGTGCTCGAGCGCATCCGCGAGCAGCTGTCGGCGTCGGACGTGGTGCTGTGGGGCGGCAACGGCCAGCTGATCGCCAGCGCCGGCCAGTCGCGCTTCCAGCTGGCGCCGGAGCGGCCCAGCCCGCAGCAGTTCCGCACCGCCCGCACCCAGCGCGTGCTGACCGTGGTGGAGGGCCTGGACGACCCGTCCTCGACCAGCAACGGCCGGATCAAGGCGCTGGTGCTGGTGCCGCAGCCCAGCCTGGGGCTGCTGTCGGAAACGCGCTTCCTGCAGGCCACCACCATGGTGCCGCAGGCGCTGGTGGCCAATGCGATGGCGGTGCAGGAGGCCAATCGCGAGTACCAGGAACGCGCGCTGGCCCGCGACGGCCTGCGGCGGATGTACATCGGCACGCTGACATTGAGCTTGTTCCTGGCGGTGTTCGGCGCGGTGCTGCTGGCGATCATCCTCGGCAACCAGCTGGCGCGGCCGCTGCTGATGCTGGCGGCCGGCGTCAGCGAGGTGGCGGCCGGCGACCTGTCGCCGAAGCCGGCGCTGCAGGGCAGCGACGAACTGGGCGGACTGACGCGCTCGTTCGCCGAAATGACGCAGCAGCTGGCCGATGCCCGCGGCGCGGTGGAAAAGAGCATGGGCCAGGTGAGCGCGGCCCGCGCCAACCTGCAGACCATCCTGGACAACCTGACCGCCGGCGTGGTGGTGCTCGATGCGCAGGGCCGCATCCAGACCTCCAACCCGGGCGCCGCGCGCATCCTGCGGGCGCCGCTGGAAGAGCACCGGGGGCAGCCGCTGGCCTCGGTGCCGGGACTGGAGCAGTTCGGCAACGCGGTGCAGCAACGCTTCGACGAATTCCTCAACGAGCGCTCGCAGCAGGGGGTGGACCACTGGCAGCAGTCGTTCGAGCTCAACGCCACCCACGCCGGCACCGCGCAGGCCAGCGTGGTGACGCTGGTGGCGCGCGGCGCCGAGATGCCGGGCAACGCGCGGCTGCTGGTGTTCGACGACATCTCCGAGATCGTCTCGGCCCAGCGGGCCCAGGCCTGGGGCGAGGTGGCGCGCCGGCTGGCGCACGAGATCAAGAACCCGCTGACGCCGATCCAGCTGTCGGCCGAGCGCATGGAAAGGAAGCTGGCCGGCAAGCTGGCCGACCCGGACCGGGCGGTGCTGACGAAATCGGTGCACACCATCGTCGACCAGGTCGACGCCATGAAGCGGCTGGTCAACGAGTTCCGCGATTACGCCCGGCTGCCGGCCGCCGAACTCAAGCCGGTCGACCTCAATGCGCTGATCGGCGACGTGCTGCTGCTGTACGCCCGCGAGGGCGACGCCACCCGCGGGGCGGCGCACGTGCCGGTGCAGATGGACCTGGACTCGCGCTGCCCGCGCATCCTGGGCGACGCCCAGCAGCTGCGCCAGGTGATTCACAACCTGTTGCAAAACGCCCAGGACGCCACCGAGGGCCGGCCGGACAGCAGCGTGGTGATCCGCACCCAGTGGAACGAGGCGAGCCGGCGGGTGCGACTGATCGTGCAGGACAGCGGCAGCGGATTCCCCGCGCACATCCTCAAGCGGGCGTTCGAGCCCTACGTCACCACCAAGACCAAGGGCACCGGCCTGGGGCTGGCAGTCGTGAAAAAAATCGCGGATGAGCACGGCGCCCGCATCGACCTTAAGAACCGCGCTGATGGCGATGTCATCCTGGGGGCCCAAGTGTCGTTATCATTCGGAGTTGCGAGTTAGCAACGCTTACGAAGAGAGCCGATGGCCAATATTCTTGTGGTGGACGACGAACTGGGCATCCGGGATCTGTTGTCCGAGATCCTCAACGACGAAGGCCACACCGTCGAACTCGCGGAAAACGCAGCACAGGCCCGGGCCGCCCGGCAGCGCATGCGTCCCGACCTCGTCCTGCTGGACATCTGGATGCCGGACACCGACGGCGTCACCCTGCTGAAGGAATGGTCCACCGGCGGCCTGCTGAGTATGCCGGTGGTGATGATGAGCGGGCACGCCACCATCGAAACGGCGGTGGAAGCCACCAAGATCGGCGCCCACTCCTTCCTCGAGAAGCCGATCACCATGCAGAAGCTGCTGAAGGCGGTGGAAGCCGGGCTGGCCCGCAATGGCGCCGGCGCCGCCTCGGTGCTGCCGCTGCGCAAGCCCGGCATGAGCGGCGTGGTGCAGATGCCGGTGGCCGAACTCACCGTGGAAGCCGCCATGACCGGCGGCCAGAGCCTGCCGGCGGCGGTGGAGATGGGCCCGCAGGCGCGCCAGGTGTTCGAGCTGGACAAGCCGCTGCGCGACGCCCGCGACGAATTCGAGAAGTGCTACTTCGAGTTCCACCTGGCGAAGGAGGGTGGCTCGATGACCCGGGTGGCGGAGAAGACCGGGCTGGAGCGGACGCACCTGTATCGCAAGCTGAAGCAGCTGGGGGTGGATCTGTCGCGGGGGAAGCGGAGCAGCTCCGCGGCTTGATGTCTTTCTTTCTCCCTCCCCCGCTGGGGGAGGGTTGGGGTGGGGGCACCCCCCCGCCTGGGACCCCCCGAACACCTTGCTATAATCTGCCCTCTCACGGCCCGGTAGCTCAGTTGGTAGAGCAGCGGATTGAAAATCCGCGTGTCGGTGGTTCGATTCCGCCCCAGGCCACCAAACAAATCAAAGGGTTAGCTTCATTTCGGGGCTGGCCCTTTTTCTTTGCTCACGCCGCTGTAACTACGCTGTAAGCGGTTTCGATCAACGATGCTGCATACGGGACTTGGTGCACGGTGAGGTGCTGGCTAGCATCCCCGCGATGCGAAAGCCTAGCCGAGCGCCGCTGTGGCCGGCCGCAAGGCAAGACCTCTTCTCTAGGCGATGGCCAGCGTCAGGTGGGTGGCATGCTTTCGAGGGCTTGAGCGGCGCTAAGTAGACCGCCCAGCACCGTGTCCGCCAGTGGCTGCGAAAAGTCATCCGGCAGCTCCGCGCGCACTTGCGCTACCACCTCTGGCGTTCGCGCGACTAGCTCTTGAAGCAGCAGTTCGGCGTTTTCTCCAAAGCCAACCTTCTTGGCCGTGCTGTTGAAGTGCCGGCGCTGGATGTTGTGCATGTGGTAGTGCCGGTTCTTCCCTAGGAGCGCCATGGCGAGCTTGAGGTCCTGCGCAGCCCATTGGTTCGGCCCATTCCCGAGGACGGGATAGGCCGACATCACGTCGTACATCGGCGTGAGACGGAACCGCCCGGCCATGCCGGCCTGAAGTTGGATGCTGAAGTTTTTTGCATGCCCGTCCGGCGCGCGCAGCATCCAGAACAGGATTTGCGAAGCCATGAGGGTGCGGAGGTCGGCCTCGGCATCTAGCGACTGCTGCACCAGGGTGAACAGCTGCTTGAGCCCAGGTCCGCCTTCGCCCTCATACTTCACGAGCGGCGATGTGCCGGTAGCCTGGCAGAAATCTTCCTGCACGAGCCGAAACAGCCGGGTGTGGTCGGAAGACACCACGCGGTCGAACCGTTCGACAACGAGTACCCGCTGTTTGCCGAACGTGGTGATGGTAGCTTCCGCCGTAGGAACACCGTAAGCCTTGAACACGCGAAGGCACAGCCACTCGTTGTCCACGGAGGTGCTGAAGTCTGCCTGTCGGCCGCCGACCATGCCAAGCGGCAGCTTGAAGATGTGGGTCGTGGGCGTCGCGCCCCGCGGCTTCATCCACTTGCCGCCCCACCACAGGAATGCGTCCTTCTCCTGGGCACCGGCCAGCGAGATTCGGAAGTCGTCAGGGTCCTTGGCGCCGGCGAAGCGGTCCGGGGTCACGACCTCAAGTAGATGGCGCTCGATGGCCTTTTCGTCCACGACTACGCCGTCAATGTGGTCGACGCCAGCAGGCACCTCGCCTTCTGGCAGCAGCTGCAGTGCGCCTGCGCAGTCGCGTCCGATGGCTGCTAGCAAGTCGAAGGCTTCGGTGGACCCTGTCTTGAAGCGGGCGGCTACGCGCTTGCGGATGGCGTCGCTGTCAGGCAGCAGGCCTTCAAAGTAGTGGGCGACGTTGTCGCCCTTCAGTGGCTCGTTGTTGAGATTGAAGGGCAGCGACAGCGAGATTGGACGTCCACGTGGAGAGGCGAGCCAGCTCGCGTCGTATTGCAGCTCCATGTCGCCACGGGCGGTGATGGTCCAGCGACCCACGTATTCGCCGTTGGCCCAAAGAGAAAGGGTTTGGCTATGCGAGCGCCGCCCCATCTCACCACTCCGTCTTGTTGGCCGACTCGGTGCTCTCGCGCTCCCCCAGCCGCAGCTCTAGCCCGACGGCCGTGCACCATCCCAGCAGCTGCTTGAAACTCAGTTCATCCGGGTGCTGTTCAAGGTAAGAGACGCGGTTCTGGCTCAGGCCCAGCCGGCTCGCCACGTCCGCCTGCGTGAGCTTGCGGCTTTTGCGAGCAGCCTTCAACAGCTGGCCGAGCTGCAAGGCAGTCACCAGCGGTTGTGAGCGCGGGGGCAGAGACATAGAACGTATCTGAAGGGCGGCTATTTTCATTTTAGCTCCAATTCAGATATTTTGGCAGTATCCGAAACTCGGATATCTAACCAATATCCGGGATTCCGATACTGCGCCGGCCGGCCGGCTCGGCTCCGCAGCAGCACAGCGGTACGACGGCAGCTAGACGTGACCTGAAGGGTGGACACCTACGGGATTACGTAGCGTCATACGGTCTCAGAATAATTCTTCCTAACGGAGGAGAGGGAGTGCCGCCCTCAACACCTCCATGCCGCCGTCGTTGCTCAGGACCGTCATGAACTCGCCGAGCGCGTGCTGCAACTCTGGCAACTCGGCGCCCAATGCTGCTGCGCCTTCGGCGCAGCTTGATACGGACGCTATGTCCGCCGCCTGGGACAGCCCCTTGTTCCGCCGTGGCGACCTACCGAGAATGGTTTTCCGCCGCAACTTGCTTGCCGCGCACCTGGAGTTTCGCCATGCCCATGGAAATGCTGATGGGTGCTCTCGTACGGTTCGCCTTGAGCTGCCTGGTCGTGGGCAGCTCGATGGCGTGCAGGGCGACGCTGCGGCGCTCGCAGGCGTACGTCATCCTGCTTGCCCTTGCATTCCCATGGAGTGCCCAGGCGCAGGGCTCCGCCACCCCTCGAGTGGCGCTTGTCGTCGGCAATGATCGCTATGCGGCTGCGCCGCTCGACAACGCCGCGAGAGGCGCTCGGGAGGTCGCTGCAGCATTGCGTCGCTCCGGCTTCGAGGTGATCGAGGTGATCGACGGATCGAAAGTGCAGATCGAAAGCGCAATCGAGCGTATGCGGTCGACTCTGCAGGGTCGTCACGGGGTTGGCTTGTTCTACTACGCAGGCCATGCCGTCCAGATCGACTGGAGGAATTTCATCGTCCCCACGGATGCTGCGCTGCGGGTTCCGCGCGACGTGGCCACACAGACGGTCGACGTCGCCAATTCGGATGTCCGAGACAAAGGTTGCCTACCGCAGCGCGCCGCCACAGCTGGGCGCGCATACACGCCAGATCCTGCAGGAAATGCTGGGCATGGGCGCAGAGGAAGTGAACGCTCTGGCGGCGCAAGGCATCGTCTAGGTCGCGTCTAGGTCTGCCGTGATCACTGGCGCGATGGCCAATGCCGTGATGGAGGCAGAGCCCGCTATCTTCCGACATCCTCGCGCAAGAGGGCATCGATTGCGGCGCAAGCTTTGCGCGGCGACATGGTGTCGTCAACTCACCTCCAGGGAAGCAACCACTCCTGCTTCACCTCCATGCCAAACCCGGGAGCGTCGGAAGGCCGCACCTTGCCGTCGATTGGCACCGGCACGCCAGGGATCGGGTTCACTTCGTGCAGCGGCACACCGGGCGCTGAGCCGAGCCAGTACTCCGCCAGCGGCGCCTCCGGCAGTGCGAAGTGGAAATGCTGCCCGAATGGCAAGTCCGCGCCGCCGTGCGGGATCGTGGTTAGGCCTGCTGCTTCCGCGATGAAGTAGACCTTCAGGGCCTCGCTGAGGCCGCCCATCCAGCGTAACTCCGGCTGCAGCACGTCGACGCAGCGGCGGTCGACCAGTTCGCGCATTGCATGTCGGCTTTTGTGATCCTCGCCAGTCGCTATCGGCAGGCTCGGCACGGCTCTCTTGAGCGCGACCAGGCCGTCTGTGTCGTGAGGCATCAGCGGCTCTTCGATCCATCGCAGCCCATAAGGCTTGAGTCGCTCCATGAGGCGTGCAGCAAACTCAACATTGAAGGACATCACTGGATTGAACATCAGCTCTGCATCCGGCCCGACAGTTTCACGGGCCTTCGCGATCTTCTCCTCCACCCGGTTCAAGCCTTCAGTGCCTTCCTCGTAGTGCACGGGGTTGCTGATCTTGAATGCCTTGAATCCCAATTCCAACGACCAGTCCAAGTCGTCACTCGTCGCATAACAGAGGATCTCATCGCGGCATGGGCCGCCGATAAGGCTGTACACCGGCACCTTCAGCAGCTTGCCCTTGAGGTCCCACAGCGCGAGGTCAATCGCGCTACGCGCCACCGACGTCAACCCAGTGGCACCAAACCGTTGCGACGAACGCCACATGAGATCATTGAGGAACTCGATTGCCAGGCAATCACGGCCTTCAAGGAGCGGCGCGTAGTGCTCGCGCACAAGCGGTTCCACCAGATTGCCCCAATGGCAAACGCCGATGCCCCAGGTACCGTCCTCCGCCGTCACCTTTACCCACATTTCCCCCGCGACCTCGCCTGGAATTCTGTAGAGCTGTCGTGGGAACTCTGGGTATTTGTGAATAGGAAAGGCGCGACGCGCAGTTTGGTTATAGCTCGCACGTCGCGGCGGTGTCGAACGCGTGGCCGGCGGGAGTTGTAGGCGCACTGCCTGTATGGACTTGATCTTCATTAGGCAGGAATCCTTTGTTATCGCAGCATGTGCGAGATCAGTTCGGCCGTCTCCAGCATGGGACCAATCTCCTTCTCAAGCAATTCCAAGGAGCGTCCAGACATGCTGATGGCTGCGGCGCCGTCGAGAATGGCAACACCTATGCAACAGGAGGTGGCGCTGCTCTCGCGGAACTCTGTGGACCAGCCCCGCTCGCGCGTCTTGTCAAGTTCGGCCAGCAGTGCCGGCAGAGAAGTGATCGTGTTGGGAGTGCGTGCGATCAGCGGCTGATCTCTCAGGATGGCCTGCACTTGATCAGCGGGAAGGTGGGCAAGCATGGCCTTGCCCAGCGCCGAGCAGTGCATTGGCGCCGTGAGTCCGAAGCGAGAGTGGATCCCGGGCAGCGAAGGCTTCTCAACGCCGCCAAGGATCATGACTCGCTGTTGATACAGGATACCCAGATTCACCCGGGCATTGGCTTTCTGTGCCAAGACCTGCAAATGCGGCAGGGCGCCGGTACGCAAGCGATTCGTGTCCAGCACGCTCGCGGCGAGCGGCAGCACCCCCAGCCCTATCGCCAGGCGGCCATCGCTGTGCTGCTGCAGGAACCCCGCGCCGATCAGTGTTTGGACAAGACGATGGGTGGTGGGGCGGCTGAGGCAGGACAGCATGGCCAGTTCACCTGTCGTGGGTGGATTCTCAGCACGGGCGACCCACTCGAGCAGGGCCAAGGCCTTCTTCAGCGTTTTGACAGCCGACGCGCTTTGCGCTGCTTGGCTGCCAGAAGTGTCGAGATCAAGAAGGGTGGTCATGAAGTGGACGGCGACAAGGCCTGTTAAAGACTTGCACAGTATAGCAAGAACAAGTCGTCCACAATGTGGACACATTATGCTATAGGGTAAACACGGAATACTTATTTCGGATCATGTATTCACAATCCGACCGATCAATTCGTAGGAAAAAAGGTCGGTGAAAGTGCGAACGGAAACGTGGGGTACTGATTCGTCCACGGCGTCCAGCGCCGCGGATTCCGCGCCCGGCATGCCGACTGCTGTGCCCGTCGTAGAGGTACGAGGACTACGCAAGCAATACAACGGCCGCGGTGCAGACGGCCGTCACAGTGCAGTGACGGCCCTTGACGGCGTGGACCTGACGGTCGGCGGCGGTCAGCTGGTGGTGTTGCTGGGGCCCAGCGGCTGCGGCAAGACGACACTGTTGCGCAGCATTGCGGGGCTCGAGCGGCCTATGGAGGGTGAGATCCAGATCCAGGGTCGCACCGTATTTTCCTCGTCGGCCGGCGTGTTCGTGCCGCCCGAGCAAAGGCGCATAGGGATGATGTTCCAGTCGTATGCGCTTTGGCCGCACATGACAGTTGGCGAGAACGTCGCCTATCCCTTGTCACACCTTGCTGCCAGTGAAAAGCGGTCACGTGTGGCCGAAATGTTGGAGCGCATGGGTGTGGCCGGGCTGGGCCACCGCCATCCCAGCGAACTCAGTGGCGGGCAGCAACAACGCGTGGCGCTGGCGCGTGCGCTGATCGCATCCCAAACATTGCTCTTGTTTGACGAGCCGCTCTCCAACGTGGACGCCAAGGTTCGGCGCAAGTTGCGGGCGGAATTGCGTGAGCTGAAGCGCCGTAACGGCTTCGGCGGCATTTACGTGACTCACGATCAGGAGGAGGCGATGGAACTGGCCGACATCCTGGTCGTGATAGAGCAGGGCCGTATCCGCCAAGTCGCCTCGCCGAGAGAGGTGTATGTACGGCCAAGCTCGAGGTACGTCGCAGGATTTGTCGGGGAAGTGAATTGCTGGCCTGCGCGCGTGCTGTCGGTCGGCGGAGGGCGGGAGGCGGTGAGGGTCGCTTGTCAGCTGGGTGAATTCGACCTGGTTGCGGGTACGGGCTGTCGCCGCGGTGATGAAGGCTGGGTGGGTATCCGTCCAGAACATATCCGCGTCGTTGCAGCCGGCAGTGCGACTGCCGCAAGGACGCAGCGGTTGCCTGCACTGGTGGAGGACATCGTCTACCTGGGCGCCCGCGTGGAGTGCCGGCTGCGCGCGAGCGGCGGTGTAGTGGCGGCTTCAATGGGTGCAGAGCAGGCCGAAACCCTGGAGGCTGGGCGGCCTGTCGACATGCTGCTGTCGATCGAGAGGTTGCTGTGGCTGCCATCCTAGACCTCGTCGGACATCGGGCGGGGCCACGACGCGCTGCCTTCGCTCTCGCGTTGCCCACCGCTGCAGGCGTGATCCTTGCGCTGGTGACCCTGGTCCTGATGCTGTATCCCATGCTTGGGATCGGACTGCAGGCGGTACTGCCCGGGGGTCGGTTCAGTGCGCAGCTGTGGCACGACACGCTTGCCGATCCACAGCTGCACGTCGCGACAAGGAACACACTGCTGCTCGCCGTCGGCACAACCGCGTTGTCGGTGCCGCTGGGCATTTTCTACGCGTGGCTGATCGAACGTACCGATGCACATTGGGGAGCCTTCTCACGGCTGCTGCCCGTGATCCCGCTCCTCTTGCCCCCGGTGGCAATGGCCATCGGCTGGCTGTTCCTGGGAGACCCGCGAGCAGGATTTCTGGCGCGTCCGCTCGTCTCGGCTCTGGCATTCCTGGGTATCGAAGTCGATCCCAGCAACCTTGCCATCCAGAGCTGGCCCGGGCTGGTATTCCTTCATGTGCTGTGGGCCGTGCCGAACGTCTACGTGATTGCGGCGGCTGCATTCAGCAATCTGGATCCCGCGCTGGAAGAGGCGGCAAGGATGTGCGGCAAGGGCAGGCTGCGCTGCTTCTGGCAGGTCGCATTGCCTTCGATCCGGCATGCCGTGGGCGCCTCGATGCTGATCTGCATGATCGCATGCTTCGGTCTCTATTCGATCGCGGCGCTGATAGGAACGGCGGCGCGCATCGACGTGCTTTCGGTCTACATCTATCGGTTGCTCAATTTCTCTTATCCACCTAAGACCGGGCAGGCCGTCGTCATTGGTCTGATGATGATGCTTGTGATCGGGGCGCTCTGGATTGGGCAGCGAAAGTTGGCGGCCCGCGCCGGAGCTGCAACCGTCGGCGGCATGGGGGTCAGGGCCAACCGTGTCGCCCTCGGAGGCTGGAGATGGCCGGCCCGAGCCTTGGTCCTCGCGTATGTACTGCTCACGGCGCTACTGCCACTGCTTGCCCTGATCGTTGTGGCGCTGCAGCCGTTCTGGCGGCCCACGATTGACTTCGGCGCTCTAGGTTTCAGCAACTTTCTGGAACTGACGAGCGATTCACGGGCCCGCTTGGCCATCCACAACAGTGTGCTCCTTGCCCTATGCACTTCGACGGGCGTTGTTCTGGCGGCCGGCGTCCTTGCCGTGCTGGCATCCACCCTGGGCGGCCTGATCGAAAAGGCATTGGGAATCGTCAGCAAACTGCCTGCAGCCATACCGCACATCGTCTTCGCGATCGGCGTGTTGATCGTGTTCGGCTTCGCACCCTTCCATCTGCAGGGCGGCTGGCTGATCCTGCTGATCG
>DATILC010000307.1:0-5179 GCA_035476855.1 Solimonas sp.
GGTGATCGCCACTTCCTGCGAGGCGGTGCCGCCGTGGCCGTCGTCGATGGTAACGGTGTAGTACGCGATCGCGGTTTCGCCCAGCGCCAGGTACTGCGATGCGGCGTTGTTGAGCGTGAAGGTCCAGTCCAGCGTGCCGCCGGAGATCGGGCGCAGCGTGAAGCTGCCCAGCGCCGTTGCGCCGCGGCTGCTGCTGATCGAGGCGGTGTGGCTGTCGCCGGCGTTGGCGTCGCTGAACAGCAGCCGCCCCGTTGCGCTTAGGCTGGTGTCTTCGGTCGTCGCACCGCTGCTCACGCTGCCGGCGCCGATCACAGGGGCCATGTTGCCCGTCTCGCCTGTATCCACTGCCATGTCATTTCTCCGTCAGCAGGATTTGCGCCCGCACGCTGATTGTCTTGAGCGCGGCACGCAGGCCACGTCGGAAATAGCGTCCATGCTGAAGAGAGCCGGCATCCACCGGCCAAAGAGAATCCTGGAAGCCTTGCTTGCATCCCCCAATGGGAATTGGCCAGCACAAGGCCAAGCGTTCCAGTCGCTTTGGGGGGACGGTAGGCGAGTAGCCCGAACCACGACTAGCACCTCTTTGGGTGGTGATGGCTCGCGTTCAGCAATACGCCTGGACAGGCATCATTCAAACAGATGAAAAAAGGCCCGGACATTGCCGGGCCTTTTGCATGTCTCGCAACCGGAAGGCCGCGAGCAGCGATCACAAGCTCATCTGCTTCAGCGCACGCCGTCTTCCGGCAGCGCGATGTTCATCTCCAGCACCTCGAGCCCGGCCTCGCGCTGCAACTGCACGTTGACCGCGCTGTCCGGCACCTGCACGTACTTGCGCACCACGGCGAGGATCTCCTCGCGCAAGGCGTTCAGGTAGACCGGTCCGTGGCCAGGGCGGCCTTCGCGCTGGTGCGCGACGACCACCTTGAGGCGCTCCTTGGCCAGCGAGGCAGTGTGCTTGGGTTCGGTGGTACGGAAGAGCTTGAGCCAGTCCATGATCAGGTCCCGAAGAGCTTGTTGAAGAAGCCCTTCTTCTCGGCGGTCATGAAGCGATGCGGGCGCTCTTCGCCAAGGAAGCGGGCGACGAGGTCTTCGTAGGCCTGGCCGGCGTCGGTTTCCTTCGAGGCGATCACCGGCGTGCCGGCATTCGACGAGGTCAGTACCGACGGGCTCTCGGGAATGATGCCGAGCAGCGGAATCGCGAGGATTTCCTGCACGTCGTCGACCGACAGCATCTCGCCCTTCTCGACGCGCGCCGGGTTGTAGCGCGTCAGCACCAGGTGTTCCTTGACGCGACCGGCGCCGGACTCAACCCGCCTGGTCTTGCTGGCCAGCAGGCCCAGCACGCGGTCGGAGTCGCGCACCGAGGAGACTTCCGGGTTGGTCACCACCAGGGCCTCGTCGGCGAAGTACATCGCCAGGTGCGCGCCCTTCTCGATGCCGGCGGGCGAGTCGCAGATGATGTAGTCGAAGTCCTGCGCCAGGTCGTTGAGCACCTTCTCGACGCCCTCGGTGCTGAGCGCATCCTTGTCACGGGTCTGGCTGGCGGCGAGGACGTAGAGATTGTCGATCTGCTTGTCCCGGATCAGGGCCTGGCGCAGGTTGGCCTCGCCGTGGATCACGTTGACGAAGTCGAACACCACGCGACGCTCGCAGCCCATGATCAGGTCGAGGTTGCGCAGGCCGACATCGAAGTCGATGACGACGGTCTTCTTGCCACGCATGGCCAGGCCAGTGGCAAAAGAGGCGCTGGTGGTGGTCTTGCCCACACCGCCCTTGCCAGAGGTCACTACGACGATTTTTGCCACGGGAATCCCTCGTTGTATCGAATATCGTGAGCGGCAACCCGGCCGCTACCAGTCCAGTCTTTCAATCTTGAGCACGCCGTCGACCAGCCAGGCCTGTACCGGCTTGCCGCGCAGGTCGCCCTGCATCTGGTCGGCCACGGCATAGACGCCGGCGATCGCCACCAGTTCCGCCTCGAAGCGGCGGCAGAAGATGCGGGCGTTGACGTCGCCGCTGGCGCCGGCGATGACGCGGCCGCGGGCTGCACCGTAAACGTGCACGCAGCCGTCGGCCACCACCTCGGCGCCGGCACCGACGATGTTCATCGCCACCAGGTCGGCATCGGCGGCATAGATCTGCTGACCGGAGCGGACCGGCTCGACCACGATGCGGGTGGACTTGCGCACGGCCGCGACCGGGGCCGGAACCGGCGCTGCTGCGACGGGCGGCGGCGGGGCGGCGGGCGGCGGGGCGGGCGCTGGCGCGACCGGCACCTCGGCGCGCGGCGGACGGCCCTTGCCGCTTTCCGGCGGCAGGATCGCCAGGCCCCAGGCACGGGCCGATTCGTTCAGGGGGCCATCGCTGACCCCCAGCGGCTGCAGGCCGGCGCTGCGCAGGGCGGCGATGATGCCGCCGAGCTCCATCGGCTGCTCGGCCTCGATCACCACCGGCATGCCTTGCATGGCAGGCGGCATCGACTTGGCGAAGTCGCGGATCTGGGCCTCGGCGGCCAGCGGGTCCGACTCCAGCACACGCAATCGGCTCACCGACAGCATGCGCCCCTTGAATTCAAGCGCTTTGGTGGAGGTCATGGGAGAACGGGAAAGGTCCGGCGGATTTTACACGCCTGTGACGCTTCGGGGCGGGTGGCCTGCGTTTTGCTTCGGCTGTGCTAGGTTTGATCCCACAATAAAGGACCACGACTTGGCAGGCATCCCCATGGCCCCGGGCATCGATTGGCGTCAGTACCGCTGCGAACAGTTCTATGACGAGTTGTTCGAAGCGCCCGGGCGTCCTCGCCCGGCTGCCCGGCATCTCGCCGAATACCTCGACGACCTCTCCGAGACCGAGCTCTCCGAGCGCCGCCTGGCCGCCGAGCTGGCGATCCGGGTCATGGGCATCAGCTTCACGGTCTATTCGGACGGCAAGAACGTCGACCGCGCCTGGCCCTTCGACATCATCCCGCGAACCATCCCGCGTACCGAGTGGCAGCGCACCGAGGCCGGCCTGAAACAGCGGGTGCAGGCGCTGAACCACTTCATCCAGGACATCTACGGTCCGCAGCGCATCATCAAGGCCGGCATCTTCCCGGCCGAACTGCTGAAGGACTCGGTCAACTTCCGCCCGCAGTGCGTCGGCATGAAGCCCAAGGGCGGGATCTGGGCGCATATCTGCGGCAGCGACCTGGTGCGCCACTCCGACGGCACGGTCTATGTACTGGAGGACAACCTGCGGGTGCCCTCCGGGGTCAGCTACATGGTCGAGAACCGGCTGGTGACCAAGCGCGTGTTCCCGGAAATCTTCGAGAACATGAACATCCTGCCGGTGGACGAGTACCCGGCGCAGCTCTACGACACGCTGGCGGCGATGTCGCCGCGGCCGGGCGAGGAGCCCAACGTGGTGCTGCTGACCCCGGGCATCTACAACTCGGCCTATTTCGAGCACTGCTGGCTGGCCCAGCAGATGGGCATCGAGCTGGTCGAGGGCCAGGACCTGTCGGTGGGCGACGACGACTGCGTCTACATGCGCACCATCTACGGCCCGCAGCGGGTCGACGTGATCTACCGCCGCATCGACGACCTGTTCCTCGATCCGGAAGCCTTCCGGCCGGACTCGGTGCTGGGGGTCAAGGGCGTGATGCGCGCCTGGCTCAAGGGCAAGGTGGCGCTGGTCAACGCCCCCGGCGCCGGCGTCGCCGACGACAAGGTGGTCTATACCTTCGTGCCGCAGATGATCCAGTACTACCTGGGCGAGGAGCCGATCCTGCCCAACGTCCCCAGCTACCTGTGCATGGACGAAAAGCAGCGCGAGTACGTGCTGGCCAACCTCGACAAGCTGGTGGTCAAGCCGGCCAACGAATCCGGCGGCTACGGCATGCTGATCGGTCCCAATTCCACCGCCGCGCAGCGCGAGCAGTTCCGCGAGCTGATCATGGCCAACCCGCGCAACTACATGGCCCAGCCGACCCTGGCACTGTCCACCGCCCCCACCCTTACCGACAGCGGCGTCGAACCGCGCCACCTCGACCTGCGGCCCTTCGTCCTGTCGCGCGGCGACAGCACCTACGTCACCACCGGCGGCCTGACCCGCGTGGCGATGGTCAAGGGCTCGCTGGTGGTCAACAGCTCGCAGGGCGGCGGTGCCAAGGACACCTGGATCGTCGATCTCGAGGACGGCCAGCCGGGCATGAGCCAGACCCAGACCCAGGGGGCCGCCTGATGCTCTCGCGTGTCGCCGACAACCTCTACTGGTTCGGGCGCTACCTGCAGCGCGTCGAGAACACCGCCCGCATCGTCAACGTCCACGGCCACCTGATCTTCGACCTGCCACGCCAGGTCGAATTCGGCTGGCGCCCGCTGGTGGAAATCCTCGGCCAGGAGGAAGCTTTCAGCGCCCGCTACAACGGCGATTCCGGCGAGACGCAGATCATGCGCTTCCTGCTGCTGGACGAGGACAATCCGGGATCGATCCTCTGTTCGCTGCACCACTCCCGCGAGATCCTGCGCACCATCCGCGAGTGCGCGCCGCGCGAGGTCTGGGAGCACCTCAATGATCTGCACTACCTGCTGCAGGGCCAGGGCCAGGCCGTGCTGGCGCGCAGCAAGCGCCAGGAACTGCTGCAGCAGGTGATCGACCGCGCGCTGCTGATCTACGGCCTGATCGGCGCCAACATGAGCAAGGACGTGGGCTTCCACTTCATGCGCATGGGCAGCCACCTGGAGCAGGCCGACATGACCACGCGCATCATCGACGTGCGCTCCTCCAGCCTGATCAAGCCGAAGACCGTCGAGGACCTGACGCCGTTCCGCAACATCCAGTGGATGGGCGTGCTGCGCTCGCTGATGGCC
This sequence comes from Solimonas sp., assembly GCA_035476855.1. GTDB lineage: Bacteria > Pseudomonadota > Gammaproteobacteria > Nevskiales > Nevskiaceae > Solimonas_A. The sequence continues at coordinate 4,851 of DATILC010000307.1, forward strand.
TACCAGATGTACCGCCGCCACGTGCGCGGCCGCGTCAGCGGCGCCGGCGTGCTGCGCTTCCTGCTGCAGAACCGCGAGTTCCCGCGCAGCGTGGTCTACTGCCTCAACTTCATCTCGCAGACCCTGCCGAAGCTGCCGGCGGACCGCGCCCTGCAGCGCAGCCTCGACCGCGCCCGCGCGCTGGTGATGGATGCCGATGTCGAGCGGCTGGTCGAAGGCGGCCTGCACGAGGTGATGGACGAGGTCCAGGTCTGCCTCGCGCAGGTGCACGAGGGCATCAGCGCCGCCTATTTCCGTACCTGAACACCGAGCAGGCTTTCCCCGTGGGA
>DATILC010000308.1:0-9963 GCA_035476855.1 Solimonas sp.
CATGGCGACGATGCGCCGCGTCAGCTTGAGGGCATTGGCAGCGATCCTGCGATCTTCCTCGGTCGACAGATAACACGGCGAGATGCGCGGCGCGTCCGCTGCCTCGCGCGAGACGATGCCGACGTGGCCGCGCGAGGTCGGGCGCAGCGAGCAGACGCTGGCGGTGAAGGCGGGGAAGCTGTGCAGCGGATCGCCGAACTTGTCGAGCGACAGCGGCTGCACGTGGTACTCCAGGTTGGGCGTGGCCTGCGCGGGATCGGAGCGGGTGAAGAGGCCGAGCTGGCTGGGCGCCATGCTGAGCGGGCCGCCGCGGCGCCAAGCGTATTCCAGGCCCATCATCATCTGTCCGAGGCGGCTGTTGGCGAGCAGGTTGAGCGAGCGGATGCCCTCGACCTGGTAGATCGCGCGCAGCTGCAGGTGATCCTGCAGGTTGGCGCCGACACCGGGCAGATCACTGACCGAAGTGATGCCCAGCTCTGCCAGCCTGGCCGCAGCGCCGATGCCGGAGCGCTGCAGGATCGCGGGCGAGCCGATGGAGCCGGCGGCCAGCACGGTCTCGATGCGTGACGAGGCGCGCATGCGCTCGCCACCGAGCAGGAACTCGACGCCGCTGACGCGCGAGCCTTCGAAGCTGAGCTTGTCGACCAGCACGTCGGTGACCACACGCAGGTTGGGCCGCTTGCGCACCGGCCGCAGGAAGGCCTTGACCGCATTCCAGCGGATGCCGCTGCGCTGCGTGACCTCGAATTTGCCGGAGCCGTTGTTGTCGCCGGTGTTGAAGTCGGCGGTGCGCGGGATGCCGGCCTGCTCGGCGGCCTCGGCGAAGCGGTCGAGGATGTCCCAGCGCAGGCGCTGCTGCTCGACGCGCAACTCGCCGCCGCTGCCGTGGAATTCGTCGCCGCCGCGCCAGTGGTCCTCGCTGCGCTTGAACACCGGCAGGACGTTATCCCAGCGCCATGAGTCATCGCCGCAGAGCCGCGCCCACTCGTCGTAGTCGCGTGCCTGGCCGCGCATGTAGATCATCGCGTTGATCGAGGATCTGCCGCCCAGCACGCGGCCGCGCGCGTAGAGGATGTTGCGCCCGCCGAGGCCGGCCTCGTCCTGAGTGCGATAGCACCAGTCGGTGCGCGGGTTGCCGATGCAGTAGAGGTAGCCGACCGGGATGTGGATCCAGATCCAGTTGTCCCTGCCACCGGCTTCGAGCAGCAGCACCGAGACCTCCGGGTCCTGCGACAGGCGATTGGCCAGCACGCAACCCGCGGTGCCGCCGCCAACGATGATGTAGTCGTAGCTGCCGAAATCCTTCATGCGGTACCTGGGTCCAGGGCAGGAGAAAGAGGATCAGCCCCCTTGGGGCCTCACTTTACCCGTCTCCCGCCCGCGTCCAGGGAAGGAGACGGGCTCGCGATGCCTGCAAGGCCCCATCAGCCCGCAGCCGTTGCCGCGCGCGGTGGCCGGGGTGAGGGCACGCGAAGCAGGCCGGCATTCAGCGCAATGTCACTGCCGAAGCCCGCAGGGGGTGTTCAATCCTGTATTCACTGGGGGTCTTGCCGGTTCTCTGCTTGAACCAGCGCAGGAAGGCCTGGCGCGTGCTGAACCCCAGGCTGTCCGAAATTTCGCCGGCGGAGGCGGTGACCGCAAGGCGTTCCTTGGCGGCGCCGAGCCGCACGTCGTCCAGCACCTGGCGATAGCTGACGCCCATCTCCTGCAGCTTTCTCTGCAGGTTGCGGCTGCTCATGCCCAGCTGTGAGGCGACCTTGTCCTTCGCCGGCACCCCATCGAGGATCATCGCGGCGAGGAGATGTTTGACGTCATCCAGCAGCGAGGGGGCCGCGGACTGCTGCCGGATCAGGCTGGCCGCGTGCTGTTCGAGCAGATTCTTGACGAAGGCGTCCCCGTGCGGAAGCTTCGCCGTCATGGCGGCAACCGGAATGACGATCGAGTTGATCGGCCGATCGAAATGGACCGGACAGCGGAAGAAGGAAATGTATTCCCGCGCCTGCGCGCCTGAAGCAGGTCGAGCGTGCGCAAGGTTGACCGCAATCGGCAGGTCCCTCCTGCCCGGCAACAGCAGGTTTCCCAGTACCACGAAGGTGCCCAGGACGTAGTCGGCAATCTCACGCCGAAACACCTTGCTGCCGGCCAGGGGCTCCCACTGCACTTCCACGACGCCGCGCGCGCGGACCACCGAGGCCCTCGCGACATTGCTCAGCAGTACTCCGGCGTAGCGCGGGGCGACATCGATGAGATCCGACAGCGAGGTGCAGGCCTGCGCGATATATCCGACCGGCCCGAGAAGGGCTGGCTGTATATCGCCCGCGAGGCGCAGTCCGAACAGGGCGTGTGCAGGATCGCGCATGAACTTCGACAGCAGGAGATCGAAGGCTGGCAGGGGGACCTGGTAGTCCGGGTCCTCGAGCCGCGCGCGGACCAGGCCTGCCCCGTCAAGCAGCGCATCGACATCGGCACCCATCGCGCTGGCGTGCGTGATGATGTGCTGGAGATGCCGTGCCGACATCCATCGGGGCCCGGCAGGCTTGCGGGACTTCGTCATGGGCCTTCAAGTCGCGGGGTCTGACGGAAAACCATGACACAGGCTCGGGCCTGGCTCAAATGGGTACACCCCCTGGCTCTGCGGGAGACCGTCCGGCCGAGGGGCCTTCACTAGCATCAATCTGCCCAGAACCGCCAGGCGTGCGGCGCAGGCTGCAATCACCTGCAGGCCCGCGGGCAGCCAAGACCCGATCAAGCTGGAGGAGAAGAACCATGTTGCATCTGTTATCGAAGAAAACCGCCGTCGCGCTGCTGCTGGCGCTCGGCTTCGCGAATCTCGCGGCCATTCCTGCCGCCCAGGCGTCCGAGCCGGCCGGCTGCACGCTGGCACCAACTGACGGCACCGTGGTCCGCTCGGCGGGCGGGCGCAGCTACCGGCTGCATGTTCCGCAGGGCCTGATCGGGACGAAGGTTCCGCTCCTGCTCAGCCTTCACGGCATGTTCAGCGACGGCTATGCGCAGGAAATCGCCTTCGGCTGGAGCGAGTACGCCGACGCCCATAACTTCATCGTCGCCTACCCGCAGGGGCTGGGAAGCCAGGTCTCCGGAATGTGGGAGCCCTGGTACAGCCCTGCCCCCGACATCGCCTACCTGCGTGCCGTGGTCGACGATATCGCGGCGTCCTGGTGTGTCGACGCCAAGCGGGTCCATGTCGAAGGTCATTCCGGAGGCGCGACCATGACCCAGCGCGTGGCCTGCGACGCCGCCGACAAGTTCGCCGCGGCCGTCTCCTACGACGGCCCCTCGGCGACCCGGGGACCGGGTGCGGTGGCCTGCAGCCCCAGCCGCCCGATCGCAGTCGGCCTGGTCGAAGGGGAGTACGACGGCAACATGCTGTACTTCCCGCAGAACATCAGCGAATGGCTCGGCTACAACTCCTGCGCCCCGAGCCCAGCCAAGGCCACCGACGCCTACGGCAAGACCGACACCTACAGCTGCGCGGCCGGCACCCAGGTGATGACCCGCATCATGAAGTACACCTCTCACAACGCGCCCATCGGTGCACAGGCAGAGGACTACCGCAACCGGGTCTGGAACTTCCTGCAGGCCCATCCGTTGCCCTGAGACATCGGATATGCCCGCGGGCGGTGTCCACCGCTCGCGGGCTTCCCGGTGAGTTTTCGCGGGCTGCAGTGAACTGCATCGATCGTGCGCCCGGGCCGCACCTGGCAATGCGGGCCCGCCTGACCCCGCGGCCGCCCCCCGCTGCGCCACAGTCATTCCGGCGCATACCCCTGCAGGCCCTACACTCGGGGCCATCCAATTTCCCGGGGACACCGACATGGCCGATCACGACAGCGTTCGCTACCAGCTGCAGGACGGCATTGCCGTCATCACCATCGACGACGGCAAGCGCAATGCGCTGCCGCCCTCGGTGTTCAAGGGTCTGTACGCGGCCCTGCGCCGCGCCGAGAAGGATCGCGCCGTGGTGATCCTGACCGGCCGCGAGGGCGTGTTCTCCGCCGGCTTCGACCTCAAGGTGATGAAGGCCGGCAATGCCGACACCCTGCGCATGCTGCGCGCCGGCTACGCGCTGACGGCGCGGATCATGGCGCACCCCTACCCGGTGATCGCCGCCTGCAACGGCCACGTGTTCGCGATGGGCGTGTTCATGATGCTGTCCACCGACTACATCATCGGCAGCCGCGGCAATTTCCAGATCTCCGCCAACGAGGTCGCGATCGGCCTGACCATGCCGCGCGTGCCCTGCACCACCATGGCCCAGCGACTGACGCCGGCGGCCTACCAGCGCGCCGTGGTGCTGGCCGAGAACTTCACGCCGGAAGCCGCGCTGGCCGCCGGCTTCTTCGACGAACTGGTGGAGCCGGCTGAACTGCTGAATCGCGCGAAGGTACTGGCGGCGAAGTTCGGGCAGCTCGACATGCGCGCCCACGCCGAAACCAAGCGCCGCATCCGCGCCGATCAGATCCGCAGCATCCGCCTGCAGGTGCCGCTGGATCTGCTGGATGCGGTGAAGTACGGATTGCGCGGGGGCAAGCCGAAGGCCTGACCGTGCAATCTCCCTCTCCCCGCCTGCGGGAGAGGGAGAGAGGGACGTAGGGTGGGCTTCAGCCCACGCCGCCCGGGGCACCGCACTTCGGCCGCGTGGGCTGAAGCCCACCCTACCGACTGAAAAACCGCCCCTCACCCCAACCCTCTCCCCGCAAGCGGGGCGAGGGAGAGAACGCAGCCCACCCTACCGACTGAACTGGCGGATACGGCAAACTGGTATCCCCGCCGGTATGTTTTTAACCGCCGCGCTGGGATACGCTGCACTCGACCATCCCGTCGTCCGGCGCCCCGTGCCGGTACTTCGCGCCGCTCACCTGCAGCATTCCTCTGGAGCGGCGCACCGGCGCCGACGAAACTTCCGCCGTGAACAGCAGCGTTTCCGTGAAGCTGCGCCTGGCCTGGCGCAATGGCCAGCTGCAGAGCCTGCCGGCCTCGATCGTGGCGCCGGCTGCAGAGCCAGGACCACTACCCGGGCCGACGCCGCCAGCTGCATCCCCCGATCAAGAACCCACCCCTTTCCGCGGAGCATCCCCCAGCATGGCAACCATCCATTTCATCGGCGGCGAGAAGGGCGGCGTCGGCAAGTCGCTGCTGGCACGGCTGATGGCGCAATACCTGATCGACCGCAGCCTGCCGTTCCTCGGCTTCGATTCCGACCGCTCACATGGCGCGCTGCTGCGCTTCTACGCCGGCTACGCCTCGCCGGTAGTAATCGATCACTACGACAGCCTGGACAAGGTGGTCGAGGCCGCCGCCGAGGTGCCACAGCGGCGCATCCTGGTGGACCTCGCCGCACAGACGCATGCGCCGCTGGTGCGGTGGATGGAGGAGTCGGGAATGCTGGAGCTGGCGCGCGAGATGGAGATCGGCGTGCGCTACTGGCACGTGATGGACTCCGGACGCGATTCGGTGGACCTGCTGGCGCGCCTGCTCGATCGCTTCGGCGAACGCCTGGACTACACCCTGGTGCTCAACCAGCTGCGCGGCGACGACTTCGGCATCCTCGAGCAATCGGGCCAGAAGGCACGCGCACTGTCGCTGGGCGCGCGCATCGTCACCCTGCCGCGGCTGCACGAGGGAGCGATGACGCGCATCGACGCCCGCAGCACCAGCTTCTGGGCCGCCGCCAACAGCGGCGACAAGGAAGTCACTGGCCTCGGCCTGCTGGAGCGCCAGCGTGTCCGCGTGTGGCTGGCCAAGGCCTATGCGGAGCTGGAGCGCGCAGGGGTCTGAGCCTGCGCGACCTGATCGTGTCCGGGTAAGGCCGCCGCCCTCGCGGAGGCGCAGGACCCTTTTCACAATGCAGCCGCTTGACCTCCGTCCTCCACAGGCATACATTCACCCTTATGGGTGAACAACAGCAAGCGAACCTGGATGAGGTGTTCGGCGCCATGTCGGACGGTACCCGCCGCGCGATCCTTGCGCGGCTGGCGCAATCCGATGCGCGCGTGACGGAGCTGGCGAGCGCCTTCCCGATCTCGCTCAACTCCACCTCCAAGCACATCCGCATCCTCGAGCGCGCCGGGCTGGTCACGCGCTCGGTGCAGGGACGCGATCACGTGCTTTCGCTCAATGCGGCGCCGATGGCGCAGGCCGTCGAATGGATGGAGCACTACCGCCGGTTCTGGGATGACAGCCTGGCGGCGCTGGAAACTTTCGTGGTCAGGAAGCGCAACGCGGACAAACGCAGGAGCAGGCAATGACACAGGCACAATCGGGCAGCACCCCGGCAGCGGCCCCCACCGGCGCCGGCATCCGCAGCGGCAGCATCGTGGTGAGGCGCACCATTCCCGCCACGGTCGACGAACTGTTCGACGCCTTCCTGGATGCGGACAGCCTCGCGCAGTGGATGCATCCCGGCATCACGGCGCGCAGCACGGTCAGCGTCGATGCGCGTGTCGGCGGCCGCTTCGAGGTGGTGATGCACCATGAGGGCGGCCCCCTGCGCCACTACGGCGAGTACCGCGTCATCGAGCGCAATCGCAAGCTGGTGTTCACCTGGTTTTCCGATGCGACACATCACATGGAGACACTGGTGACGGTGGAGTTCCTCGCCAGGACGGCCAGCACCGAGGTCGTGCTCACGCATGAGCGCATGCCCGACCACGATGCGGCGCTCAAGCACAACCACGGCTGGACGCTGGCGCTGGAGCTGCTCGAAGCCGTGGCACGGCACTGACGGCATCGCAGGAGCACGACATCATGATGAACACGCAGAGCAATCCCATCACCCTCACCGCCTTCCGCTGGGTGCCGCCATTCGCACGCGGCGTGGTCCGCGATCTGCGGGTGCGCTGGGCGCTGGAGGAAGCGGGCCTGCCCTACACGGCGCAGCTGATCGGCCCGCGCGAGCAGGCCACGGCGGATTACCGCGCCTGGCAGCCCTTCGGCCAGGTGCCCGCCTTTGCGCAGGATGGCGTGGAGATGTTCGAGTCCGGCGCCATCGTGCTGCACATCGCCGAACAGAGCGAGGCACTGATGCCGCTCGACGCGGCAGGACGGGCGCGGGTGAAGAGCTGGTTGTTCGCGGCGCTCAACTCGGTCGAGCCGGCGGTGCAGCAACTGGCGGAGATCGATCTCTTCCACAGCGGCGAGGAATGGACGCTGGCGCGTCGCCCGCAGGTGGAAGCCTTCGTGAAACGGCGGCTCGACGCGCTCGCCGGCTGGCTGGGTGAACGCGAATACCTGGAAGACCGCTACACCGCCGCCGACCTGCTGATGGTCACGGTGCTGCGGCTGCTGCGCCACACAGAGCTGCTGGCGCAGTACCCCAGGCTGAAGGCGTACTGCGCCCGCTGCGAGGCGCGACCGGCGTTCCAGAAGGCGCTGGGCGACCAGCTGGCGGACTTCGTCGAAGATCCGCCAGCTGCCTGAGCCCGCGATCAGCCTAGCGCTTGATCAATTCCACGCGGCGATTGGTTGCACGGCCGGCAGGCGAGTCATTGTCGGCAACCGGCTTGTCCTCGCCGTAACCGATGGCGGAGAGCCGCGACGCCGGCACGCCGCTGGCGACGAGCGTCTTGACCACACTCTCGGCGCGCGCCTCCGACAGCTGGCGATTGAAAGCAGCGCTGCCGATGCTGTCGGTATGGCCCGCGACCTGGATGTTCATCTCCGGGGCGAGCTTGAGCATGTCGACCACCTGCACCAGCTGCGGCAGCGACTCCTGGCGGATCGTCGCCTTGGCGTAGTCGAAGTTGACCTGCAGCGTGACGTAGCCGTCCTTGATGATGCGTTCGAGCATCTCGTTGGCGACCGGTGCCGGCGGCATGCCACCGCGCTCGACGATGCGCAGCTGGTAGCCCGCGGCATCATCGTCGGCCTCCATGAAGCCCCAGACCTGGCGCTCGCTGCGATCGAATCTCACGGTCACCCCGTCGCGGATGCAGCGATCCACAGCCGGCGCCGGCTCGTCGAGCTCTGCCTGGCAAGCCTCCGGATATTCCCCCACGACCACCGCACCGGCACGCTGGGCGGCCTCGCGGAAGGCGCGCCGGTTCTGCGCCGGACTGGGACGGGCCATGCCATCGCCATAACGATAGTGCAGGCGCTGGCGGACGCCAGTGACCTCCTCCACCGCCGTGCGCTTGCTGTCGCCGAGCACGGGACCGACGGGAAAACGCTGCGACGTAGCCTGGCTGCTTTCGCAATGGGCAATGTGGAAACCCTGCAGGCGCGGGAACAGGGGATGGTCCCCGCAGCCGGGGGCGTCGCCCTGCGCCTGCGCGGCCGCAGACAACAGCAGCGCGCCGAGAATGGCGATGGATCTGGATGACATGGCGGGTCTCCTCGCGTGTGCCGCATTGCTGCGGTCCTGTTATTGAATGCGAGTGCACGAGTCCATGCGGCCCATGCAGCCGCAGCCTGCCCTTGCGCAGGGGCGCAACAGCGGACTTGTGGATTAGACCCCGTCGGCGGGGGACAGTTTCTGCGGAGGAAGGCGACAGGTGATCCCCTGCATGGCCGCGCAGGAGCCGCAGCGCTACGGCAGCAGCACTGCCTTCACGCAGCTGCCCGCATGCTGCTCGGCGACGGCGCGGTTGATCTCGGCCAGCGGATAGCGCGTCACCAGCTTGTCGAAGGGAAAGCGTCCGGCCAGGTGCAACTCGCAGAGTTGCGGGATGAAGGTATCGAGGTCGCTGTCGCCTTCGAGGATGCCCTTGAAGCTGAGGCCGCGCAGCATCAGTTGCGAGAGGTTCAGCGGCAGCTTCGCCGCAGCATCTTCCGGCCGCGGGATCGCGACGAAGCCGAAGGCGGCGTGGCCGGCAAGGCGGCCGGCCGCGGCTTCGATCACCGCGGGGATGCCGGTGGTGTCGAGCGCATAGTCGAAGCCGCCGGCACAGGCCGCCTTGAGCAGGCCCGCCAGTTCGCCGGCTGCGGGATCGATCGCCTGCGTGGCGCCGAGCTGCAGCGCCAATTCACGGCGCGACACATGCGGCTCCACCACGACGATCTGCCGGCAACCCTGCACCACGGCGCCGAGCACCGCGCTGAGGCCGACGGCGCCGCCGCCCAGCACCAGCAGCGAGGAGCCGGCACGACAGGCCAGCGAGCGCATCACCGCGCCGGCGCCAGTCTGCACGCCGCAGCCGAGGGTGCCGGAGATCTCCAGCGGCATCGCGTCGGGAATCTTCACCAGGTTGCGTTCGCTGGCCAGCGCATGGGTGGCGAAGGAGGATTGTCCGAAGAAGCTGCCGGACAGCGGGCCCGCGGCATCGACCAGCGTGGCGCTGCCGTCGACGCGGCAGCCGCGGTAGTTGAGTTGCGCCGCGTCGCGGCAGTAGGCCGGATCCTGTCTCCGGCACTGCGGGCATTCGCCGCAGGAGCGGAAGCTCATCACCACGCGGTCACCCGGCTTTACCTTGGTGACGGCGCGACCGGTGGCCTCGATGATGCCCGCACCCTCGTGGCCGAACACCGCGGGCAGGCGCAGCGGCAGCGCGCCAGCGGCGCCTACCAGGTCGGTGTGGCAGAGGCCGACACCGGCGATGCGCACGCGGACCTCGTCCTCGCGCGGATCGTCGAGGCGCAGCGTCTCGATGCTGAACGGCTGCTTCGGCACGCGGCTGACGGCTGCGAGTATGTCCACGCCCTGCTCCCGGATCGGCTGATGGCCGCAGTGTGCCAGCGGCCTTGCGTCGTGGCGCCACCCGTCGGACATGGCCGGGAGGCCCGGGCCAGCAGTTCCGGAACTGGCAGCGTGGCAAGGCGGTCGTCGAAGGTGAGCGAACACGCGGACCTTCTGCTCCAGGTCACAGCGGCCGCGGGCAATCCAGCCGGCAGAGCCCGCCTACGTATACTGGATGCACCATGCGCCCAGGCCTCCGCTCCAGGCTGTCCACCCACGCCGCACCCGTGCTCGGCGCGCTGGCCGTCGGTGCCCTGGCCTTGCTGATG
>DATILC010000309.1:0-17958 GCA_035476855.1 Solimonas sp.
CTTGATCCGTGTTCATCCGTGAAATCCGTGGCAAATGAGCTTTCCATGCTGAAGGCGCTTTCGACCGGCCGGATGCTCACACTGTCGCGCCTGGCAAATCACCCACCCGGCCAGGTCACCTTGAGGGCCTTCGCGCTGGCCGCGGACAGGCGGTGGACCATGGATTCGAGGAAGGTCTTGTAGAAGCGCAGCTGGCAGGCGTCGCTGCACTGTTCCAGGCGCGCATCGCTGACCTTGAGCACCAGCACCTGGCTGTTGGCGATGACACTGCAGGTCGATCGCGAGGCCGAGACGAAGCCGGCCTCGCCGAAGCAGTCACCCTTTTCCAGGCGATGCACCAGACGGCCGGCCATGCGCATCTCGGCGTCGCCGACCGCGACGATGTAGAAGGCATTGTCGACCTCGCCTTCCTGGGTGATCATCGCGTTGGCAGCGTAGTGGGCCAGGGTGCCGACGTTGAGGATCTCCTCCATCTCGTTGGCGGTGAAACGGTTGAAGAAGCGCAGGCGCCGCAGCGAGTCGCTGTTGTCGCGCCGCAGCAGCATGCGCCCTTCGGCACGCAGGCGGTCGTAGATCAGGGCCAGCTCGGCCGCAAGCTCGCTGCCGCTCTGCGGGCGCTCGCGCGGGTTCTTCGACAGCAGTCTCGCCACCAGGTTGCACAGCTCGCCCGGCACGTCGCTGCGCCAGGCCTCGATGCGCGGTGGCACATGGCGGTCGATCATCGCCATCAGCATGCGCAGGCTGCTGGCACGGAACAGCGGTTGCCCGGTGAGCATCTGGTGCATCACCACGCCCAGGGAGTAAAGGTCCGATGCAGGCGTGAGGCGTTGCATGCGCGCCTGTTCCGGCGACATGTACATGGGCGAACCGAGCAGGCTCGGCGAGAGGGCGAAGCTGCCGGCAGCGCCACCGACATTGATCTCGGCAATCGAGAAATCCATGATCTTCGGCAGCCCCGCCATGTTGAGCATGATGTTGCTGGGCTTGATGTCGCGATGCAGGATGCCCTTGCCGTGGGCGAAGTCCAGTGCCCTGGCGCACTTGAAGATGATGTCCACCACCAGGTCCAGGGTCGGACGCTTGTCTCCCGGCCGGCACAGCGAGGCCAGCGTGCGGCCTTCGATGTACTCCATCACCAGATAGAACAGGTCGCCTTCGACCCCGGCGTCGAACAGGGACACGATGTGCGGATGCTGCAGCAGGCCGGCCGCGCGGGCTTCGGCAAAGAAGGCCTGGCCTTCGGGGGTATCCTCCGGGATGGCAAGGCCCTGGTGACGGGCCACCTTCACCGCCACGTCACGCTTCACGAAAGGGTCGTGGCTCTTGTAGACCACGCCGCTCGCACCCCGACCCAGCTCCTGGCGGATCACGTACTTGCCGATCTTGTCCGGAATCCGGGCCGCAGGCCGCAGCACGCCGCCCGCACCGCCGCGCGGGACGATCAGCGTGGCCTCGAACTCCTCTTGCTCCGACTCCTCGCGTTCCGGCATCGGTGTCGCTCTCCCCCGCAGCGGGCTGACCACCCGCGATTCCCCATCATACGGCGCTTGCGCGGTCGGCCCGACCGGGCTGCCGCCTGGCTTTGTAGCCCGGATCCAATCCGGGACTCTGAAGGGCTCCAAGGTACCCGGATTGGGCTGATCTGCCAAAGCCGGGGTGCCATCCGTGGCGCTGACGGGCCCCAGCGGTAAGTCCGGCAGCGCTGCTGCCATCCATGGCGCGACCTCTGCTCGCCCATTAAGCCCCTGGGGCATTTGGCCGGGCTGGGACATGACATTGAGTCATGTCCCAGTAAGCCAAATGCAATCCATGGCCGCCCGCGATTCACGGCAGGCCATGCCGTTCAGGCATGGCCTAAGCGCCGTGAATCGCCCACGGCGGCATCGGTGCCACCAGCCGCCCCCCGTCATACCCGGCCACCGTCCCGAAGTAGGCGGCCGCGGCATTCCAGTCGCGGCAGGCCTGGGTCAGTTCTTCCTGGCTGCGGCCGACGAAGTTCCACCACATCAGCGTTTCCTCGGCGAAGGGCTCGCCGCCGATCAGCAGGACCACGGCGGGACCCTCGGTATTCAGGCGCAGGGATTCGCGGCCCTGGCCCAGGTAGAGCAGGGTGCCGGGGCCGAGGAACTCGCTTTCCAGCGTCGCCGTGCCCTGCAGCACCAGCGCGGCGTATTCGAAAGCGGGGTCCAGCGGCAGCCGCGTGTCGCTGGCGTCGAGGCTGCGCAGTTCCATGCCGACCAGGGGCGTCGCCACCGCGGCCGGCGAGCGTTCGCCCAGCGCCGTGCCGGCCAGCAGCGTGACGCAGAGCTGGCCGCGCTGCACCACCGGCAGCTTGGCGTGATGGACGAAGTCCGGTTCGCCATGGCGAGCCGATTCCGGCTGCGCGATCCACAGCTGCGCGCCATGCAGGCGGGCGGGCCGTACCGGCGGCGATTCCTCGGAATGGCAGATGCCGCGGCCGGCGGTCATCAGGTTGAGCTGGCCGGGGCGGATGGCCTTCAGGCTGCCGAGGCTGTCGCGGTGCACAATCTCGCCCTCCAGCAGCCAGGTCACGGTCTGCAGGCCGATGTGCGGATGCGGCCCGACGCGCAGGCCGCGGCCGGACGAGGCGTCGGTGGGGCCGAAGTGATCGAGGAAGCACCAGGCGCCGACCAGGCGGCGGTGGCGCGTCGGCAGGGCACGGGTGATGTGCATGCCTTCGCCCAGGGTGGTGCCGGAGCCGGCGATACGTTCCATCAGAGGTTGCTTGCTCATGTTCCGCAGGCTGCTCCGCAGCCGCCTTCCGCGCAAGCCCCGGCAGGGCGCCGCCGACCCTTCGGTATGTATTTATGACAGCGCCTGCTTGCCGAGTAATTGATTTGGACGAGGCAATAACGGGTACGCGACCTACTATGGACGCGCCGGTTCGAACCGCGATTCGCGTGGCGTCCGGCATGGGCCAGGGACATACTCAGCGCCAGGGCCGGTGAAATGGGTCCGGGTACTGACGGGGCGATACGAACCCCGCGCAACGAGGAGGTAATTAATGAAGTTCAAACCAGTTTTAGCGTCGTGCATTCTGGCCTGCATCACCGGCTTGTCGGCCCAGGACGCTAGTGCCAAGGTCTCCGCCGAGAAAGCCGCCGAGCTTGATGGCCCCAAGCTGACCTGCATGGGCGCCGAGCGCGCCGGCAACAAGGATGGCAGCATCCCGGCCTATACCGGCAAGTACGTCGGCACCTGGCCTGGCCAGACCAAGCCCTACGGCTACGAGCCGGGCCCGTATGCCGCCGAGAAGCCGCTGTTCACGATCACGGCCGAGAATGCGGCCAAGTACGCGGACAAGCTGACCGAGGGCCAGAAGGCCCTGCTCAAGAAGTATCCGCAGTCGTTCAAGATGAACGTGTACCCGAGCCATCGCGAGTTCGGCCACAAGCCCTGGGTCTGCGACACCGTCAAGAAGAATGCCGTCACCGCGGAAGTGGTGAACGACGGCCTCGGCACCACCGGCATCAGCGGCGCCATCCCGTACCCGTTCCCGCAGAGCGGCTCGGAGGCGGTCTGGAACGTCATCAACCCGCATCGCGCCCACACCGAGCAGGCCGTCTGCGACATCGCCGACGTCTACGCCAACGGCAGCATCGCCTGGGGCCGCAACAAGTTCATGACCATGAACCCGGGCAACAGCCCGACCAAGCGTGGTGCCTACACCGACAAGATCAACGCCTACTTCTACACCGGCTACCAACTGCCGGAGCGTGACAAGGGCTTCGTCGCCGTCGGTTACCAGCCCAACAACTTCAGCAACGACGCCACGCAGTCCTGGCAGTACCAGCCGGGTATCCGCCGCGTGCGCCAGGCGCCGGAAGTCTGCTGCGACTACCCGGTGCCGCCGGCCGGCCTGCGTACCGTCGACGACGATTACGTCTTCAACGGCTCGCCGGAGCGCTACACCTGGAAGCTGGTGGGCAAGAAGGAAGTGTACGTTCCGTACCACAACTTCAAGACCAACGATCCGGCGATCAAGTACAAGGACCTGATCAAGCCCAACACGATCAACCCGGACTACATGCGCTATGAGCTGCACCGCATGTGGGTGGTCGAGGGCACGCTGAAGTCGGGCATGCGCCACATCTACTCCAAGCGCATGCTGTACGCCGACGAGGACAACTGGATCGCGATGTGGGCCGACAACTACGACGGTCGCGGCCAGCTCTGGCGCGTCGCCACCGTGGCCTACTTCTACTCGCAGGAATCCGCCACCTGGCACCGCGGCGCGTCGCTGTATCACGACCTGACCTCCGGCGCCTACGAGGCTGGCTACCTGACCAACGAGCGTGGCAAGGACTGGTGGCGCATCAACCAGCCGCTGACCCCGGCCATGTTCACGCCGGAAGCGGCCTCCCGCGGCGGTCACTGAGCTTCAAACTGTCAATCGGGGCGGCTTCGGCCGCCCCGAACTTTTTAAGGGGTTACAAAACATGAAAACTGCATTCATCACCGGCGCCAACATCGGCCAGGCCAACCTGCTGACCAAGTCGCTTGCCGGCCAGGGCTGGAAGGTGTTCGCCGGCGTGCTGCCCGGCGCGCCGACCGACCTGAAGACCGACGGCAACATCGTCGTCGTCGACCAGGACGTGTCCAAGACCGAGTCCGTGCGCGCCAGCGCCGAGACCGTGACCAGGGCGCTGAACGGGCAGGGCCTGGACCTGCTGATGAACGTCGCCGGTGTCGCCAACGTCGGTGTCGGCGTGATCGAGGGCGCGGACCTGGCGGCGGTGGAGCGCCTGTTCAACATCAACATGTTCGGCCAGCTGCGCGTGATCCAGGCCTTCCTGCCGCTGCTGCGCAAGAACGCGCCGGGCGCGCGCATCGCCAACTACAGCTCGGGTGCGATCATCGCCAACCCGGTCGGTGCCGGCGCCTACAACATGACCAAGCACGCGATTCACGGCATGACCCTGACGCTGCGCCACGAGCTGGCGCCGCTGGGCATCCAGGTGACCTCGATCATCCCGGGCGGCGTGCTGACCGCGATGTCGGCCAACTCGCATGCCAACACGCTGAAGACCTGGGGCGAGCAGCCGGCAGACATCCAGAAGGTCTATGACCCGCTGAAGAACGTCATGTGCAAGGTGCTGCCCGACATGCTGGAGAAGACCGGCAGCTCGCCGGAGCAGGCGCTGGCAGGCACGCTGCAGATCCTGGCGAAGAAGAAGTGGAAGCCGATGGAGCTGCTGGGTGGCGACGTCAAGCCGATGGGGGTGATGCGCCGCCTGTTCTCGGACAGCCAGCTCGAGGGCATCATGCGCAAGATGTTCAAGATTCCGACGCTGAAGGCCTGAGGGGGCTGCGACGCAGGGCTGTCCCTGCTGTCTCACAACAAGGCCCGCATTGCGGGCCTTGTTGTTTTTGGGGCCCGGAAGCAGGCATGTTTTTCGGCCGCGTGGCAGGGCAATTGACACTGATACGAATATTCATCCATATTGCCCCGGGGCGTATGTAGATTGCCGGGCAGCCGTTCCTGCGGGGGCAGGGTGGCTCGCCGCAAGGCACCGCAGGTTCGGGCGGCCAGCACAGTTACCATCGGGGGAAGCCAGTGACTTCTTTACTCAGGGATGAGTGCGGCTCGCATTCGGGCGGCAGGCGCCGCCGTCCCCGGCGCACCACAACCCTGCTGCTGTTGCTGGCGATGACGCCGCTGGGCGCCTGCGCCAAGCAGGTGAAGTGGGAGGAGGAAGTCCCGCTCAATACCGGCGAAACGATCATCGTGAAGCGCCAGGTCGAGTACACGCTTCAGGGAAGTGCTGGCAATCCGTTGGACATCGGCTGGAAGCCTGCTTCCGGCGGTTCCGTCATGCGCTTTACCTGGCGCGACCGGGAGTACCGCTTCGATCGCCATGGCAGTCCGATGGTGCTGACCATCTCGTCGGAAGGCATGCCCGTGCTGCTTGCCATTGCCGGCATCGGCTGGAGTGCGAAGAACAATTACCGCTGCACCGTTCCCAACTACGTCCAGTTCGTTCCGGATGAGAGTGGGCAGCACTGGACATGGCCGCCCTCCGTGGATTCTGTCTTCTTCAACTTGAAAACAAACCTGCTTCAGAAAATTCCTCGCCCAGAAACGCCGGAGCGTCGCTATCGCGTGGAGGAATTAGATGCCATCAATGCTGCAGCGCTGGCTCGTTCGCCGGAGCGTAAGCGTATCGAACCTGGTTACACCGGTGATTTGTGCAACAAGAGAAGGGGAAGTTAATCATGGAGAAGCTATGCCGACGGCAGAGATTCCTGTGGCCGCTACTCATTGCAGTGCTGGTTTCGACACCGCTCAGTGCCTGCGCCAAGACCGTGAGGTGGGAGGAAGGGGTCCCCGTCAATACCGGTGAGACGGTCATCGTCCAGCGCCGTGTCGAATACACCCTGCAGGGAAGCGCCGGTAATCCGCTGGACATCGGATGGAAGCCTCAAAGCTCCGTTCTCAGTTTCGATTGGCGGGGCCGCAAGTATCGCTTCGATCGTCACAGCCCCATGGTGCTGGCCATTTCTCCGGAGGGCCAGCCCGTATTGCTCGCCATCGCCGACGTCGGCTGGAGTGCAAAAAATAACTACCGCTGCACGATCCCTTACTACATCCAGTTCGTACCCGACGAAAGCGGTCTCAATTGGACCTGGCCGCCAGCTGTCGACAGCGCCTTCTTCAACCTGGAAACGAATCTGCTCCTGAGATATCCCGCATTGGAGGAGCCCGAGCGTCGGTACAGCGTGGCGGAACGCCACGCGATGAATGCCGAGGCGCTAGCTCGTTCGCCCCAGCTCAGGCGCATCGATCCAAGTTACACCGGCGATCTCTGCAGGAAGAAATAGGGGGTAGTAATCATGGTGTCAAAAGAAGAGTACGCGCAGCTTTCTCTATACGTTTACAACGTGCAGGTAGACAAAGGCGCCCTGCCGGAAAATCGCCCGTTGGTACCCGAGGGTTGGGAACTGCTCGATTACCACCCGGACAATTGGTGGGGATTTTCCTATGGGGTCTTCCGGGAGGTTGGCACCGGCGAAGTCGTCATCGCTTTCACCGGCACCAACAGCGGCATCGACTGGGTATCCAACGTCACCAGTGCGGTGGGCCTGAGTTCGGTCCAGATCACGGAAGCCGCACTGGCCTACCTGGCCGTCCGCGATGCGGGATACGGCACCGACATCAGCCTGACCGGGCATAGCCTGGGCGGAGGGCTGGCTTCGATCATTGCCGTGTGGTTTGACCGCCCGGCAGTCGCCTTCGACGAGGCTCCATTCGAGCTGACAGCGCGCAATCCGCTGGTGCTGGCTGCTACCAAGGCGGCGTTGGCGCTGGCCGGACTCAGCGATCCTGCGTTCACCAGCTTCAATGGCATCACCGATTTCGGCGAACGCGAGGACCGGGTCACCAACTACTACCTCGACGGCGAGGCGCTGGAGTATCTGCGCGCGGTCACGCCTACGGTCGTCGGCGACGATATCCCGGTTACCGCCAACACCGCCGATGTCAGCGGCCCTCTGGGGGCCGTGGACCTGCACAGCCAGGCCCTGCTGACGGCACTGCTGATCAGCAACGAGTTCCGCGTGTCCACCGACGTCTCGGCGCGCGTCATCCCACTGCTCATGGATGGCGACTTCTACGGCTACAACGCCACCACCAGCCCCAATCAGAACATCCTGATCGACCTGATCCGCAGCGAGCAGAGCCTCGGCTTCGGCAACGGCAAGCTGTCGCATCTGGCGGATGACCTTGGCACGCTGGGCAGCCACTCGACTGGCCTGGGGGCCGAGGGCATGGAAGCCGTGATCGCGCAGGCCCTGGAGTGGTACTACTGGAGCGACGCCGGCGCGGTGTTCCTCACCGAAGGCAGCGGCCTGTTGCAGTACACGACGGCGCGGGGAGAGGGCATTGAGGGCGCGCTGAACAAGGCGGAAGCCCATGTGCAGGACTGGCTGACCCCGATCGTGAAGGAGCACGGCGCGACCTACGACGCCTCCATGGCCGATTTCGAGCAATGGACGGTTGTGACCGGTAGCGGCGCCACGGCTACGGCGCAGGATGCCGACAAGACCCAGATCTTCATCGGCAGCGAAGGGGCAGACAGTTTCACGGGCGGCAATCGCGACGACCTGATGTTCGCCGGTGCCGGCGCCGATACGCTCGACGCAGGCCATGGCAGCGACCGTCTGTATGGTGGTGCCGGCGCTGACCGCCTCGACGGTGGTAACGGCTACGATCACTACTACGTTGAGGGCAGTGACACCATCGTCGATGGCGATGGCAGCGGCTTCATCGCCGACCGCGACTCGCACCGCATCGGCGGCGTCGTCGAGGAACTCGACGACGGCAGCTATGTGTTCCTCAGCGATTTCTCGATCACGGTTGCCGGTGGCGCCGACCTGACGCTGACCCTGGCGGATGGTAGCCAGCTGACCATCGAGGGATTCGAGGACGGCGACCTGGGCATCCAGCTGATCGAGGCGGAGGATGCCGGCGATACCAGCCGCACCATCCTCGGCGATCTCCGCCCGGTGGATTTCGATCCGGGCAGCGCCGGCATCCAGACCCGCCAGGACGATCTCGGCAACGTCATCGTCAACCCGGAGCAGGCCGAGCCCGGCCGTGTCGATTACCTGCAGGACAGCGCCGGCAACGACGACATCCAGTCCCGTGACGGCAACGACTTCATCGAGGCATGGCGCGGTGGCGACGACAGGATCGATGCCGGGGCCGGCAACGACATCGTGGTGTCGCGCGCAGGCGACGACACCATCATCGGCGGCAGCGGCAAGGATCTGCTGCGCGGCGACGACGGGCACGATGCCATCTACGCGGAGGAGGAGGTCACGCTGGAGCAGGCGCTGGCCGCGGAGGATGGCCCGGGCAGCGGAGAGAAAGGCGACTTCATCGACGGTGGCACCGAGGACGATGTCGTGGTTGGCGGTGCTGGCAACGATGCGCTCAACGGCGGCGCGGGCGACGACATCCTGATCGGCGGGGCCGGAAATGACGACCTCGACGGCGATCTTGAAACGAGCATTGTGATGACCGATTGGTCAATCACACGCAGCATCACTACCGAGAACGGCTCCACGATCTACTTCAGCCAGTACAACAATGTCGGCTTCGAGATCCCCACGGCCGGGGGCCACGACGCCATCTATGCCGGTGGTGGTGTCGACTGGGTGCGCGCCGGATACGGCAACGACTATGTCGATGGTGGTGCCGGTGACGACGTGCTGTTCGGCGAAGCTGACGACGACGAACTGTTCGGTGGTGGCGGTGCCGATGTCATTGTCGGCGACAGCGAGAGCACGCCGGCGGCCAGCCATGGCGACGACTATCTCGACGGCGAGGACGGCGAGGATTCGCTGTTTGGTGGCGGTGGCAGCGACACGATCTTCGGTGGTGCTGGCCAGGACAGGCTGTCCGGCGATTCGGACAGCGGCGTTGCGGGTCGGGACTACCTGGATGGCGAGGGCGAGGATGATGAGCTGTACGGCGGTGGCAACGATGACCAACTCTACGGCGGCGGCGGCAACGACCGTCTGCAGGGTGACAGCGGCACCGGCGAGGGTGATGGCGACGATTTGATGGTCGGCGAGGACGGCGACGACCTGCTGATCGGCGAGGGCGGCCGCGACGTGCTGGTTGGTGGCAGCGGCGCCGACCAATTGGCCGGCGACAATGGCGGTGCGGATGTCTCCGGCGAGGGCGACCTGCTGTTCGGCGACACCGGCAACGACATCCTCGCCGGCCAGGGTGGTGACGATGTCCTCGACGGTGGCAACGACGACGATCTGCTGGATGGCGGCGAGGGCCATGACGTCCTCATCGGCGGCACGGGCCAGGATCAGCTGCAGGGCAATCTGGGCAACGACGCACTCCAGGGAGGCGCCGGCAGCGACGTGCTGTTCGGCGAGGGCGGCGACGACTCCCTGACCGGCGGCGATGACACCGACTTCCTGCTCGGCGGCCTCGGCAACGACGCGCTGGATGGAGGCTTCGGCGACGACGTCTACTACTACCTGCTGGGCGAGGGGGTCGACAGCATTGCCGACAGCGGCGGCACCGACTGGCTGGTGTTCCAGGACATCCAGTGGGGCCAGCTCGCGCTCGGCGTGGGGTCGCTGGAACTGCGGATGCCGGACGGTGGCGCGGTCCACATCGAGAACTTCGATCCGGACAATCCCCATGCCGCTGGCGGCATCGAGTATTTCCAGTTTGCCGACGGCACGGTGCTGAGCAAGACCCAGCTGATCAACCTGATCGGTTTCACGCCGATGGGCACGCCGGGGGGCGACCATCTCTCGGGCACGGCGCTGTCCGAGACCATCCACGCGCTGGGTGGCAATGACATCGTCATCGGCCGTGCCGGCAACGATACGATCCACGGTGGAGATGGTTCGGACGATGTGTACGGCGATGCCGGCAACGACCTGCTGCTCGGCGAAGGCGGACACGACGCCCTGACCGGCGGAGCCGGCAACGACACGCTACAGGGCCATGCCGGCACCGATGTGCTCTGGGGCGGCGCCGGTACGGACAGCCTGCAGGGCGGAGAGGGCGACGACAGTTATTACTTCCAGTCCGGCGACGGACAGGACACGGCGATTGATGCCCTGGGCCAGAACAACATCCTGCTCGGCGGTTTGTCGGCTGCGTCGGTGATCTTCAGCCGCCTGGGCGATGATCTGCTGGTGTCCATCCGCAACAGCAGCGACCGGCTAACGGTCAGGGACTGGTTCACCAACGAAGGCTTCAGGAATGTCGTGTTCGGTGATGGCTCGATACTGGACCGCGCCGGCGTGGAGGCCGCGATGCCGCGAAACCAGGCCCCGGTGACGCAGACGGACCTGGCCGCGGTCGTCGAGGACAGCGTGCTCCAGCGCAGTGGCAACGTCCTGGCCAACGACAGTGATCCCGAAGGCGGCATCCTGCGTGTGGTCAACCCGGGCAGCTACGCTGGTGCGCACGGCAGCCTGAGCCTGCAGGCCAACGGTAGCTACGCCTACACCCTGGCCAATGGCGCGACGGCGGTGCAGCAGCTGGGCGCAGGCCAGAGCGTGACGGACGTCTTCACCTACACCGTCAGCGACGACGATCCCAACGGTGCGGCCACCGCGCAGGGCAGCCTGGTTGTGACGATCGGCGGCAGCAACGACGCCCCCGTGGTCGGCAGCGATACCGGTGTGACCGGCGAGGATGTCGCGGCGCTCATTGGCGGCAACGTACTGGCCAACGATCACGACGTCGATGCCGGTAGCAGCCTGAGCGTGGCCAATCCGGGCTCGCGCGCAGGCAGCTATGGCTCACTGACACTAGGCATCGATGGCAGCTGGAGCTACCTGCTCGACAATGCCTCCGCCGCGGTCCAGGGGCTCGCGGCAGGACAGATCGCCGCGGACAATTTCTCGGTGCTGGTCAGTGATGGCCTGGTCCAGGCCAGCGGCAACCTGCTGATCCACATCGTCGGGCAGAACGACGCGCCGGTACTGGTGACGCCGCTGGCGGACCAGTCGGCATCACCCAACACCAGTTGGAGCTGGAAACTGCCGGCCGGCAGCTTCGTCGATGCCGATAGCGGCGCAGTGTTGAGCTACCGCGCGACGCTGGCGGATGGCTCGGCCCTGCCTTCCTGGCTCAGCTTCGACGCCGCGACGCAGACCTTCTCCGGCCGCGTACCGAAATCGGCCAGCGGCAACATCGAGATTCGCGTTGAGGTCACCGACGGTGTCGGTGCAGTTCCCGGTCGTGCCAGCGATTTGTTCGCGCTGAGCTTCTCCGGGGGCAGCGGCGGCGGTGGGGGCAGCGGCGGCGGTGGGGGTGGCGGTGGGGGTGGCGGTGGAGGTGGAAACGGCGGTGGCCACGGCAACGCGGGCGTGGGTAACGGTGTCGATGGCCCCCCTCCCGGACACGACAGCGACTTCAATGATGGCCCGGGCAGCTCGCCCGGCAATCCAGGGGCGGCAGGCGGCAATGGCTATGTGCCGCCGTCCTACGACGATATTGCCGGAACGATTGTGGACCTGTCGGATCTGCTGAGTGACCTGTTGCCGCCTGGTTCAGGCCACGGCCAAGCCGGCGGCCATCGTGGTGACGCCCCTGGGCAGTTCGGACACGGGGCAGGGCAAGCCGGGCATGCCGCGGGCGTGCCGGCCTTCGATCTGGAGTTGGTCGGTATCGCCAGTCACTGGGAGCAGGCCTGACAGGCAGGATATGGGGCACACCCCGGCGCTGCCGGGGTGTGCCCCACGCTGCTCCTGTCGCACAGCGCGGGCGCCGCGACACCCGAAGCGGCCGGTTAGGCCGCCGTCCCGCAGGGACAGATCAAGCCCCTGTCGGTACCGCCGCCTTCACATCCGGCGTCTGCCACAGCAGGCTGGCGCCGGGATCGATCGCGCCCAGCAGGCGGTGCAGCAGTGACTTCAGCATCGCCGCCTCGCCGGGGCCGAGGCGTTCCAGCAGCTGCGATTCCACTGCCTTGGCGGCCGAGATCAAGCGCAGTGCCATGGTGCTGCCTTCGCTGGTCAGCTGGATCGCCGGGCCTTCGGTGTCGGTGGCGCCGCCGACCGAGCGGGCCAGGCCGCGACGGATCAGCGAGCCGGCAGCGGCGTCGCTGTGCTCGCCCAGCACGCTGGACATGCCGGCGTCGAGTTCGTCGGCGCTCATGATGCGCTTCAGGGTCAGCGTCGACAGCAGGTAGAACTCCTCGTCGCTGAGGCCCACCTCGCCCAGCGCCTTGCGGATCTGGCTGAAGAACTGGAAGTGGCTGCGACCCAGCAGGTAGCCGAGGAAGTCCTCGTTGAAGCTGCCGGCCAGTGCCGGATTGCGCGGCTTCTCGCCGCTGCGAGGGGCGGCGTGGGCGTAGCGGCCGCTATGGAACACCAGCGGCGCGTTCTCGGCGCGGTCGAAGGCCAGCACCTCGCCGACGAAGATGACGTGGTCGCCGCCCTCGTACTGGAAGGCGGTGCGGCACTGGAAGCGCGCGTTGCAGCCGCGCAGCAGCGGGATTTCGCCCAGACCCTGCTCGATGTCGACGCCGGCGAACTTGTCGATGCCGCGCTTGGCGAAGCGCGTCGACAGCGGCTCCTGGTCGGCGGCCAGCACGTGCACCGCCCAGTACGGCGTCTTCTGGAAGATCTCCAGGCTCGCCGAGGTGTTGGCCAGGCTCCACAGCACCAGCGGCGGATTGAGCGAAACCGAGTTGAAGCTGTTCGCCGTCAACCCCACCTGCGAGCCGTCCGGCGCGCGGGTGGTGATGATGGTGACGCCGGTGGCGAAGGTGCCGAGAGCCTTGCGGAACTCCTGCGGATCGATGGGGGTTGCGGTCTGGCTCATCCGGTCCTGCGTTATGTGGTCAGAAGTTGTACTTGAGGGTCACGCCGATATTGTCGCGGTCGGCGTAGGGGTTGTAGGCGAAGTGCGGCTTGCCGAAGTAGCCGCTGTAGCTCGCGCCAACGGTGAACTTCTGCAGGTAGGTGAAGTTCACGCCGATGCCGGCGCGCTTGTCCTTCTGCCCGGTCAATGGGCCGAAGCCGCCGAGCAGCGAGGACTGGCCGTGGATCATGCTGGACAGGCTCACCGGGACGTTCAGGTCCCAGCCGTTGAACACGTTCTTGCGGTCGATCAGGGCAAGAATGTTGATGGCGGAGGATTCCTTGCTGTAGTGCAGGTCCTTCATGTTGCGCGTGCAGGTGCTCGCGCTGGCGCCGCAGGCGTCTTCTTCCAGTTCGGTCACCTGGTTGTAGCCGACGTCGGCGACGATGATCAGCGAGTCCCAGAAGTAGCGCGGGCCAAACAGGTAGAGGCCGTTGATGTTGGCCGAGGCTACCTTGGCGCGGGTCGGCGAGGGCACCGGGCCCAGCAGGCCGCCATCGACGTCGACCAGCACGTCGATGTGCTCGCGGTACAGCAGCTCGCCGCCGACGTTGGCGCCGAACAGCGCGGTCGAGAAGCTCAGGCCGCTCATGTCGATGCCGTCGAAGTAGCGCACGTTGTAGGTGACCGGCACCTTGAGGTCACCGAGATGCTGGGTGGTGATGTCCGGCGCGCCGGGCGCCTGCGAGGGAATCAGCAGGGAATAGCCATAGTTCTGCACCGGCGCCGGCGTGGTGTTGTGGTAGCGCAGGCGGTAGAGGCCGGCGTTGGTGTTCGGCGTGATCTGGTACTTGATGCCGACGCCCCACTGGCCGTGGTCGCTGGGCTTGATGTCGGGACCGCGCTGGACGTTGATGTAGCGCGGCGTGCCCGGCAGGGTCAGCAGGCCGAGGTTGGGCAACGGTACGTCCGGTGCAGCGTTGTTGAGGACGTCCAGCACAGTGTTGAGGTTGCCGGTGATCGCTCCCAGCGGCACTTGCGGCAGCGCCAGCTGGTTGATCACGTCGATCGCCTCGGCCGTATCGTCACTCAGCAGGTTGACGTCGGTGAGGTTTTCGAAGAAGAACGGGTTGTCGATGCCGTAGATGAACTCGGCACCGGGGCCGACGACGTCGGCAATCGAGAAGAACTCGCCGACCGGATTCAGCTCGGTGGGCTTGTGCTCGAGCTTGTACTGGCCCAGCAGGGTCCAGTCGTCGGCGAAGGACATCTGCATCGACACCTGCCGGACCGGCAGCAGGATGCTCTTGACGTCGGCGCCCGGCACCGTGGCCTTGGTGGCATCGGCCGGCGACTGCGCCAGCGCGATGCCGGAGAAGAACAGGCTCTCGCCCCAGGCGGCGATGTGGCTGCCGACGCGGATGTTGAGCGCCGTGTTGTCGGTCAGGTACCAGGAGCCGTAGATGTAGTGGTCCAGCAAGCGCGCGCGCTGGCCGCTGTAGTACTCGGCCTCGTCGCTGAAGTGGTTGCTCGGCGGCGCGTTCTTGTTGATGGTGGCGCCCGCCTCGCTGGGATTCGGCGAGTTGTTGTTGTTCTCGCGGAAGTAGACGTTGTCATGGAAGGCGTCGCCACGCACCAGCAGGCCGTATTCCTCGTAGGTCAGCTGGACCTCGCCGAGGATGGTCAGGCGGTTGTTGACCAGCGAGTGCTTGTCGAAATTGCGGCTGCCGTCGTCGTAGTTGTTCGACTCCGGCACCTTGAGGTAATCCGGAATCGGGATGTTGGCGGCGGGCGCGGAGTTGATGATGCGATCATCCGCGTCATGCAGGCGCATGGCGGCCGCATAGGTTGCGGCGGCCTGGTACTGCCCGTCGAGCCCGAACAGTCCGAAGGTCCCTGCATGGACGGTACCCTGCAGCGCCGCTGCCCCGAAGAACACGGCCAGCAGTTTCGGACCATAGGTCCAGCGCGTCCTCATGCCGATCTCCCCCTTCTTCGCCATCGCGATCCCCTCTCCTCAAATCAATCTGTTTTTTAGTAGGAATAATGCAGACGCTACCGTAGAGCGCCCCAGTGAGCATAGCCTCACCCGAAAAGATTAGGGGTCCCCCCCTCGAAGCGGGGATGGCAGGATGTGCTGAAATCGTGCATCTTGAATGTGGCCTCAGCGAGGCGATGCATCGCCGTCAGAACGATACGAAAACCCCCGGTGGAGAACCCAGCATGCAGTACCTGAGCCCTGTCGATGCCTCCTTCCTTCGCATGGAGTCCAAGCGCACGCCGATGCATGTCGGCGGCCTGCTGACCTTCAAGCTGCCGGACGACGCCCACCCGGACTTCCTGCGCGACCTGATCGCGCACATGCGCACCACGCCGTTCATGCCGCATCCCTTCGACTGCAAGCTGGCCCGCGGCCGCCTGTCGAAGCTGGCGCCGGCCTGGGTCAAGACCACCCTGGACATCGACTACCACATCCGCCACTCGGCCCTGCCGTACCCGGGCGGCGAGCGCGAGCTGGGCGTGCTGGTGGCGCGCCTGCATTCGCACCCGCTGGACCTGAGCCGGCCGCTGTGGGAATGCCATCTGATCGAGGGCCTGGAGAACCGCCGCTTCGCCCTCTACTTCAAGGCCCACCACTGCGCCATCGACGGCATGGGCGGCATGAAGATGGTGCGCAGCTGGCTGACCGAGGACCCAACCGACATGAACGGCCCGGGCCGGCCGCTGGCGCCGCACGAGGAGAGCGTCACCGAACGCCCCGTGACCGACTGGAAGACGCGGCTGAGCAAGCCCTTCAAGGTCGCCGGCCACCAGATCCGCACACTGCCCGAGCTGATCCGGGTGCTGAAGGAGATGAGCGCGCCCGGCCTGGAGGGCGGCACCCGTGCCGCGCTGTCGACGCCGCGCAGCCTGCTCAACCGCGCGATCACCCAGCAGCGCCGCCTTGGCACGCAGCTGCTCGACCTGAAGCGCGTCAAGGCGATCAGCTCCGCCACCGGTACTTCGGTCAACGACGTCTGCCTGGCGATCTGCGGCAGCGCGATCCGCCGCTACCTGCTGGAGAACGGCGCGCTGCCGGACAAGTCGCTGCTGGCCTCGGTGCCGGTGGCGCTGCCGCGGGCGGAAGGCAAGGGCGGCAACGCCGTCGCCGGCTTCGTCTGCCCCTTCGGCACCGACCAGACCGATCCGCTGGCGCGCCTGCAGCGCATCCACCGCGTCACCACCGTGACCAAGCAGCAGCTGCTGCAGCTGTCGCCGACCGCGCTGGAGCAGTTCACGCTGATGGGCCTGTCGCCGCTGCTGCTGGGCCAGATGGCCGGCGTGCTGTCGAAGGTGCCGCCGTTCTTCAACGTCACCGTGTCCAACGTGGTGGCCTCGAAGGTGCCGCTGTACCTGCGCGGCGCCCAGCTGGAGGCGATGTACCCGATGTCGATCCTGTTCGACGGCTACGCCCTGAACATCACCCTGATCGGCTACGTCGACCGCATTGCTGTCGGGTTCACCGGCTGCCGTGATGCGATTCCGAGCCTGCAGAAGCTGGCGGTGTATACCGGCGATGCGCTGGTGGAGATGGAGGTGGCGCTGAAGGCGGCGATGCCGGCGTCGGCTGCCGCTTCCCGCAAGAAGAAAGGCTGAAGTTTTCGGGGTGGCGGCCTCATGGCCGCCACCCTCAAATTCCCCCCACCTCCCCTGATCGGATGATGCACCCCGGCCCGCGCTGACGGAGGCTTCACCTATTACCCTGGGGGAGCTTCACCATGTCATTGCGATTCGCCGCCGGCTTCCTCGCCGCCAGCGCCCTGCTGCTGTCCGCCTGCACCAGCTCCGATGGACAGGACCCTGTCACCCCGCCGGGAACCACCGCCGAGCCCAAGCTCGAAACCGACGCCGCCCTGCTCGAGCAGGGCTTCGAGTGCACCGACTTCACCCATCCGGACAAGCCTCCGGTGCTGCTGGTCCACGGCACCTTCACCCACGGCCAGGAGCAGTACAACTGGACCTACAAGCCGCTGCTGATCGAGCGCGGCTTCGACGTCTGCACCGTCACCTATCCCGACCGCGGCTTCGGGGACATGCAGATCTCCGCCGAGTACGTGGTGCATGCGCTGCGCCGCATCCATGCGATGAGCGGCCGCAAGGTCGCGGTGATCGGCCACAGCCAGGGCGTGGCGGTGCCGCGCTGGGCGATCAAGTGGTGGCCCTCGGCGCGCAATGCAGTCGAGGACTTCGTGATGCAGGCCGGCCCCAACCACGGCGCCGATCCGGTGGCGCTGTTCACCCTGCTCGGCCTGGTGCTGCCGGTGGATGTGAGCCCCGCCCAGTCACCGCTGCCCCTGCCGGCCTCGTTCCGCCAGATGATCGGCGCTTCCGAACACATGCTGGCGGTGAACCGCGACGACGAGACGCCGGGCGACATCGACTACACCGCCATGTACACCCTGTTCGACGAACTGGTGCAGCCGGCCACCCCGGTACCGACTGCTGCGGTCGACTGGCAGCAGGACAACCCCAAGGTCAGCAACATCCTGCTGCAGGACGTCTGCCCGGGCCGCATCGTCGACCACGTCACCATCGGCCTGACCGATCGCCTCGCCTTCGAACTGACCCTGGACGCCATCACCCGGCCCGGCCCGGCCGATATC
>DATILC010000310.1:0-14541 GCA_035476855.1 Solimonas sp.
AAGTTGCCCTGGTAGGGTTCGCCGAGCTGGTTATAGCCGGTGCCGATGAACTCGCGGTACTTGCCATCCAGGTAGGCGGCACCCAGCGTCCATAGCCAGGGGGCAGTCGGGCGCAGCTGCAACTCCGCCTCGACGCCCTGCACGCGGGCGCGGCCGGCGTTCTCGATCTTGACGGTGCCATTGGACTTGATCGAGGTGACGAACACCTGCAGGTTCCGGTAGTCGTAGTGATAGGCCGCAGCGTTCAGGCGCAGGCGCCGGTTCCACAGATCGCTCTTGAAGCCGATCTCCCAGGAATCGATCTGCTCGGGCTGCACTAGGCTCACCGGGTCCAGCAGGGGGAAGGCATTCCAGGTGCCGCTCTTGAAACCTTCCGCGTAAGTCAGCCAGGCCAGCCATGCATCGTCCCGCCATTGCAGGCTGAGTTTCGGCGACCAGTCATCCCAGTCGGCCGGCATGTTGCGGAAATCGGCAATGCTCACCGGCGTGGAAGGGATACTGCCGAGAACCTGGATTTCACTGCTGCCACGCACCAGCACGCGCTCTTCGTAGGAGTAGCGCAGTCCCGCGATCAGCTTCCAGTGCTCGGTGAGCCGCCAGCCCAGTTCGCCGAACGCGGCATAGGCGTGGTTGTCGATGATGCCGCGGACCTGCACCCGGGTGGCGGGCGGAGCATCGGCGGGAAGCGACGAAGGATCGAGTCCGGCCCGCCGTAGCGCCTCACGCAGCGGCTGCAGGAGCAGCGTCCCCAACGTGGTCTGCGGGCCCAGTTCCATGAAGATCGGGTCCCATCCGCCAAAGCTGTCGAAGTAGTACACCCCGGCCAGCCAGTCCATGCGCTCCTCGCCGACGCTGGCAACCTGCAACTCCTGGCTCCAGGCGCGATTGGCGTGGCCGTCCCGGAGGTACACCGCGGCGTAGTCGGCGTTGCTGCCGTCCAGGTCTACGCCGCCGGAATACCCCGTCTGCTGATAGGCCGTCAGCGACCACAACTCCAGATCCGGCAGCTCCCAGTTCAGTCGCAGGTCGCCACCGAAGTGGCGCGGCGTGGAGCGGCCTTCGCGGTTGACGTTGGTGCGACGCGGCTGGTCGATGGTCTGCGCGCCCAGCGCCAGCGTATCCAGCGAAGGCCGGATGTTCTCCCAGATCGCCGTGTCGGCACCGTCCTCCTCGGCGGCATAAGCATGTGCCAGCAACGACCAGTGCTCGCCCAGCGGTACCCGTGCCTTCACGCGCAGCCCCCAGTTGCGCGAATCGACCGGAGTCGGTCCGTCCGGATTGATGTTTTCGTAGTACGGCCCGTAGCGCTCCATGTAACCGGCCACCCCCACCGAGGCAAGCTTGCCGAGCGGGCCGGCGACGTAGACCGATCCGCCCAGTCGCTCCTGGCTGCCCAGTGTCAGTGCGGCCTGCGCTTCCAGGTGATCCCCGGGCTCGCGGGTCGTCACCGAGATCACGCCGGCGTTGGAATTGCGGCCGAACAGGGTGCCCTGCGGGCCCTTGAGGACCTCCACCCGCTCGACATCGGCGAAATTCTTGAAGGCAATCAGGGTCGTCGCGCTGTAGACACCATCGAGCAGCGTGGCCACCGGGCTGTCTACCGAGGGCAGGATGGAATTGCTGCCGATCCCGCGGATGTAGGGAAACGAATACTTGCCGATGCTGGTGTAGACCATGCCGGGTACGAGGAACTGCAGGCTGGTGGGGTCGTTCACTCCGCGCAGACGCAGTTCTTCGGCACCGAAGGCAGCGACCATGGTCGGCACCTCCTGGATGCTTTCCTCGCGCCGCTGTGCGGTCACCGTCATGACCTCCAGCCGCACCGGTTCCTCGTCGGCGGCGATCCCGGGCGGGGCTGTCTCCGGGCCCGCGGGCACCGGAATGGTGGTGAGCTCGGAAGACGACGCCTCCCCGGCCAGCCCGCACAGCAGACATAGAACTGCCCACGCCACCCGCATCCCGCCCCCCGGTTTCGCCCTGGGCCTGAGCCTAACCTGACCCGGGGGGCGCCCGGCCACCCCGCATCCGCGATGGCACGGGCCTTGATGCGCTGCAACATGATCTCGCGTAGAATCTCGCCGTTTCGCCTCCCGATTTCTCCTGAGCGTTACCTCCGTGAGCATCCAGAACCTCCGCAACATCGCCATCATCGCCCATGTTGATCATGGCAAAACCACTCTCGTCGACAAGATGCTGCGCCAGTCGCAGACCCTCGACGCCCGCGAGCAGCTCGGTGAGCGAGTGATGGACTCCAACGACCTGGAGCGTGAGCGTGGCATCACGATCCTGGCCAAGAACACCGCGATCCGCTGGCTCGACAAGCGCACCGGCATCGACTACCGCATCAACATCGTCGACACCCCGGGCCATGCCGACTTCGGCGGTGAGGTCGAGCGCGTGCTGTCGATGGTCGACTGCGTGTGCCTGCTGGTCGACGCGGCCGACGGCCCGATGCCGCAGACCCGATTTGTAACGCAGAAAGCGTTCAACATGGGCCTCAACCCCATCTTGGTTGTTAACAAGATCGACCGCCCTGGCGCCCGCGCGCACTGGGTCATGGACCAGGTGTTCGACCTGTTCGACCGCCTCGGCGCGAACGACCAGCAGCTCGACTTCCCGGTGATCTACGCCTCGGCGCTGCACGGCTATGCCGGCGACAACCCGGACATCCGCGAAGGCAACATGGACCCGCTGTTCCAGATGATCGTGGACAAGGTGCCGGTGCCGGACGTCCATCCGGAAGAGCCGTTCCAGATGCAGATCACCTCGCTGGCCTACTCCAGCTACGTCGGCGTCATCGGCACCGGCCGCGTCAAGCGTGGCCGCGTCAAGACCAACCAGCAGGTCACGGTGATCAACCGTGACGGCGAGAAGCGCAACGGCCGCGTGCTGCAGATCCTCGGCTTCATGGGCCTGGACAAGCATGAAGTGCCGGAAGCGGAAGCCGGCGACATCATTGCCATCACCGGCATCGAGGACCTCGGCATTTCCGAGACGGTCTGCGATCCGAAGGCGCCTGATCAGCTGCCGACCCTGCAGGTCGACGAGCCGACGATGAGCATGATCTTCGAGGTCAACAAGTCGCCGTTCGCGGGCAAGGAAGGCAAGTTCGTCACCAGCCGCCAGATTGGCGATCGCCTGCAGCGCGAGCTCAAGACCAACGTCGCGCTGCGCGTCGAGCCGATGTCCACCGGTGACCAGTTCCGCGTCTCCGGCCGCGGCCTGCTGCACCTGGGCATCCTGCTCGAGAACATGCGCCGCGAGGGCTACGAAATCGCGGTGTCGCGTCCGCAGGTGATCCTCAAGGAAATCGACGGCCAGGTTTGCGAGCCGTACGAGACGCTGGTCGCCGACGTCGAGGAGGCCAACCAGGGCAGCGTCATCCAGGGCCTGGCCGAGCGCGGCGGCAAGATGCAGAACATGGTGCCGGACGGCAAGGGTCGCGTGCGCCTCGAGTACATGATCCCGTCGCGCGGCCTGATCGGCTTCCAGACCCAGTTCATGACCACGACCTCGGGCACCGGCCTGCTGTTCCACAACTTCGACCATTTCGGCCCCAAGGCCGAGGCCACCGACATCGGCCAGCGCCGCAACGGCGTGATGATCTCGAACGAAATGGGCAAGTGCCTGGCCTACTCGCTGTTCAACCTGCAGGAGCGCGGCCGCATGATGGCCGAGCCGGGTGACGAGGTGTACGAGGGCCAGATCGTCGGCATCCACTCGCGCGACAACGACCTGGTGGTCAACGCGCTGAAGGGCAAGAAGCTGACCAACATGCGCGCCTCGGGTTCGGACGAGAACGTCATCCTGGTGCCGGCGGTGAAGTTTGCGCTGGAACCGGCGCTGGAGTTCATCAACAACGACGAGCTGGTCGAGCTGACGCCGACCTCGATCCGCATCCGCAAGAAGTTCCTGAAGGAACACGAGCGCAAGCGTTCGGACCGCGACGACTAAGTAGCCTGTTGCAATGAAAAGGCCCCGCGAAAGCGGGGCCTTTTCGTTAGTGCTCAGAAGCGCCAGCGCAGCCTCAGCTGCGGCACGCGCTGGTCGATCTGGCGGCGGGTCTCGCCTTCGTGCACGTCGCCGGCGAGGTTGTGCACCCAGGGCGTGTATTCGACGTACAGCTCGGCACGACCGGGCGTCTCGATCAGGCGGTCCAGGTCGACGCGCAGCTGTGGCGCCAGCAGGAAGCGGCGGTCGCCGTCGGAGTCTTCCTCCGGGGCCAGCGACAGGCCCAGTGCCCATAGCGGCTGGCTGCGGCCGGCGGCGATCCCCTCGGGGGTCAGTGCGTAGCGCGCGCCTTCGCCACGGCGGCGGCGCGAGGTCGAGAGGCTGGCCTGCAGCATGCCGTCGCCCGGCAGGGCCAGGTCCAGACCGGCGCCGTAGCGCCAGCGACGCAGCATGTCCTCGGTCTCGCTGCGGGCGTCGAAATGCAGGCGCAGGGCTTGGCGCGACAACTCGTCACTGCGCCACTCCGCGAGGCTCAGCGTGGTCTCCAGCCCGGAGCTGTGGCTGGGGGTTCCGCTCCAGCCAGATGCGACCGAGGGGATCGTCGCCGGCGAGCTGCAGCCGAGCCAAGTGAAACCGGCGCTGTCGCAGGCGGCCGATGCGCCGCTCCAGGGCGCCAGTAGCACCATGCACAGACCCAGCAGTTTTCCGCAAACCTTCATACGCCCCCCGGTTACTCAGGCGTTGTCGTTATTCTTCGGCGGAACCCTGTGGAAAAGTTGACCGTTCGGGCTGTCCCGGCGACCGCTGGGGCGGACGCGAAACTGCGGTAAGAAAAAAGCCCCGCAGTGCGGGGCTTTGTCCTACAGCGTCACGGGCTATGCGCCGACCTGCGCGGCCTGCAGGCTGAGCAGGCGCAGGCGGCGGTGCTGCATGCGCAGGGAGTCCTCGAGGGCGCGGATGCGGGCGCGCACCTCGCTGTTCTCCCAGGTTTCGGCCAGCTGGCGCTTGGCAGCTTCGATCTTCTCCTGCTGCAGCTTGGTCCATTCCGAGGCGATCTCGGAGTAGTGCTTCAACTCCTCTTCCAGCAGGGTCTGCAGGGTCGCCAGGCGGCCGCCGGGCTGTGCCAGCGACAGGCGCTCCTGCGCGCGTTCGAGCTGGCGCTGCACCATCTGGCGGCGGATCACGAACTCCGGCACGCGCTTGAGGTTGTAGGCCAGGCCCAGCCAGGACGCGGCGGCGATCATCCACTTGGTCGGGTCCCACTGCCACCAGCGGATACCGTTGCGGTAGTCCCACTGAAAGATGTGGTGGTAGTTGTGGTAGCCCTCGCCGTAGGTGAAGAGGGCCAGCACGTCGTTGTCGCGCGCGCTGTTCTCGTCGGTATACGGCTGGCGGCCCCAGAAATGGGCCAGCGAGTTGATGAAGAAGGTGAAGTGCTGGCTCAGCACCAGGCGCAGCAGGCCCGCCAGCACCAGGAAGCCGCCGACGTCGCCATAGGCCCAGCCCAGCAGCGCCGGCACGGCGATGTTCATGAACAGTGCGATGCCCAGGTAGTGCTTGTGCTGGAACATCACGATGGGGTCTTCCATCAGGTCGCGCGCGTTCTTGTAGTCCAGCTCCGAGCTGGGGTAGTTCCGCAGCATCCAGCCCATGTGCGAGAACCACAGGCCGCGCTGGGCCGAGTAGGGGTCGTGCTCCGGGTCATCCACTTCCTTGTGGTGGACGCGGTGCATCGAGGCCCAGATCAGGATGCTGTTCTGCAGCGACATGGCGCCGAACAGCATGTAGACGATCTTCAGGCTCCAGTGCGCCTGGTAGGCACGATGCGCCCACAGGCGGTGGTAGCCGCCGGTGATCGACATGCCGGTGGCGTACATGAACACCACGAACCAGACCCAGGCAGCGGCGCTGAATGTATGCGTCAGGGCATACCACGGGAATACCGTGACCAGGCCCAGCGTCGTGAGGCTGAACAGGATGACAGCCGGCCAGTTGAGCGGTGCGCGCTCCCAGGCGGTGGCGGATTCGGATGACATGCAGCAACTCTCCAGAAAGACCCCGCTGCGCTCGCTGCCGGCAGTGGCAGCATGGGCGCAGCTTGTGAAAGCAGGGCGACAGAAGCCCAAATATACACTTGTATAGATTACCGCAGCGCGACAGCCCGCGCCGGAACTTTGGCGTCCCGGCAGACTGCAGCAAACCTCGGGCCAAGGCGGCGCGGTTACTCCGGCAGGGGGCTCAGCCAGGCCTCCGCGGCTTCCGGAATGCGGCCGCGCAGGCCGGCCAGGCCTGCTCGGGCGGCGGCCTGCTCGGCGTAGTCGCCATGGGTCAGGCGAAAGCGCGCCCCGGAGGGGGTGTCAAAACGGCGGACTTCGACCTCCTCGCCGCGCTGCTGCCAGCGCCGGGCGGCGGCTTCGGCGGCGGCGACGTCCGGGAACGAGGCCAGCACCAGGGTCCAGTGCGGGCCGGTCCGGATCGCGGGGGGGGTAGCCGGCGGGGCTTCGGCTGCGGGCGCGGCGACAGCCGGCGGCAGGAACTCATAGACCGGCGCGGGGGCCGGCGGTGTCTGATCGGCGGCCATGCGTGCATTCATGTCGCCGGCGAAGGCGGTGCGCAGCAGCTTGCGCGCCAGCGCCTCGCCGGTGTCGGCCTGCACCTGCAGGCGGTTGCCGCCGCTGCCGAACAGCACGCATTCGCCGGGGACGTCGAGCCGTTCCATGCCGGCGTCGGTGACGATCTCGACGGCGCCCGACAGCAGGCAGACGTTCTCGCCGCGGGCGCTGATTTCGGTCCAGGCCTCGCCGCCGAACACGCGCAGGCGCAGGCGACCGACGTTGAGGCGGTAGTCCTGCGGCAGTTGCGGGCTTGGTACCCGGGCGTCGAGGCGCAATGCGCCGCGTTCCAGCACCAGCCTGGCGATGCCGCCGCTGCCCGGTTCCGGCGGCGTGGCGTCGTGGATCAGCAGCGCGCTGTCGCCGCCGAGACGCAGTTGTCCGCCACCGGACAGGCGCAGCGCGGCGCGGCCTTGCGGGCCGGTGACGATGCTGTCGTCGGCGAACAGGGCATTGCCCGGACGCAGTGCGCTGATCTGTTCGCCGCGGCGCAGTTCCGCCGGCGAGGCCACGCGCACCGCATCCAGCGGCAGGCGATCGCCGGCGGCGGCCAGCATCGAAACCATCAGCAGACCCAGCGCGGCAAGGGTCTTCGAGGGCGGTGATTTAAAATGAAAGTAAAAAATCA
The DNA here is from genome assembly GCA_035476855.1 of Solimonas sp. GTDB lineage: Bacteria > Pseudomonadota > Gammaproteobacteria > Nevskiales > Nevskiaceae > Solimonas_A. The sequence continues at coordinate 7,192 of DATILC010000310.1, forward strand.
TAATAAGATAAAAAATCACAACGCACAGGTGACGCCGCTCAGTGTACGGCGACTTCTCTGCGCACTTGCACATGCTAGGATGGCGCCGCGGTTTTTCTCCCCGAACCTTACCGCTTTCCCAATGCCCGAAGACTCCCGAGGCCGCCTGCCGCGGCCTAGCTGCTTTGCCATAGGTGCCCAGTGAGCGGCATCGTCGTGGTGGACCAGCGCGCCGACTGGCCGGCGGACATTCCGGGCATCGAGGTGGTCACTGCCTGGGACTACCTCACCGACGAGTCGATGACGCGCGCCAAGCGCTCGCGCATCTACAACCTCTGCCGCTCCTTCAGCTACCAGACCACCGGCTACTACGTGTCGCTGCTGGCCAGCGCGCGCGGCCACAAGCCGCTGCCCGAGATCACCACGATCCAGGACCTGAAGCTGGCAGAAAGCCCGTCGGTACTCAACGATGAGATCGAGGAACTGATCCAGCACTCGCTGGCGCGCATCGGCTCGGCGGAATACATCCTCAACGTCTACTTCGGCCGCTCGATCGCCAAGCGCCACGAGCGCCTGGCGCGGGCGCTGTTCAACCTGTTCCCGGCGCCGCTGGTGCAGGCCAAGTTCGCCTACCGCGGCGACGAGTGGCGCGTCGAGACGCTCAATCCGATTGCGCTGGGCGAGGTGCCCGCGGCGCATCACGAGTTCCTCTACGAGGCGGCGCGCGACTACTTCTTCATGAAGCGCCGCCACCCGCGCGCCAAGCGCGACTCCTCGCGCTATGACCTGGCGATCCTGGTCAACGAGGACGAGAAGGAGCCGCCGTCCAACAGCCGTGCGCTGCGGGCCTTCGAGAAGGCGGCCGAGGAGCAGGGTTTCGACGTCGAGTTCATCGACAAGAGCGACTACGGCCATGTCGCCGAGTTCGATGCGCTGTTCATCCGCGAGACCACCGCAGTCAACCACCACACCTACCGCTTCGCCCGCCGCGCCGCGCGCGAGGGCCTGGTGGTGGTCGACGACCCGTTGTCGATCCTGCGCGCCGCCAACAAGGTGTTCCTGGCGCAGTTGATGGAGCGCCACCGCATCCCGCAGCCCAAGACCCTGCTGATCCACCGCGGCAACATCGGCACCGCCGGGCGCGAGCTGGGTTTCCCCTGCGTGCTGAAGCAGCCGGATTCGCAGTTCTCCAAGGGCGTGCTCAAGGTCGAGAGCGAGGCCGACTGGAAGCGCATGACGCGCGACATGCTGGAGCGCTCGGACATCATCATCGGCCAGTCCTTCGAGCCCACCGAGTATGACTGGCGTGTCGGCGTGCTCGACGGCCAGCCGCTGTACGCCTGCCGTTACTACATGGCCGAGGGCCACTGGCAGGTGGTCAAGCGCAACGACAAGGGCGCCAAGCAGGAAGGCAACCACGAGACCGTCGACGTCAAGGACGTGCCGGCGCAGGTGCTGAAGATCGCGGTCGACGCAGCCCGCGCGGTCGGCAACGGGCTCTACGGCGTCGACCTCAAGCAGTTCGGCCGCGTGGTCAAGGTGATCGAGGTCAACGACAACCCCAACGTCGACTTCGGCGTCGAGGACCTGGTGCTGAAGGAAACCCTGTACCGCCGCATCATGGAGTACTTCATCAAGCGGCTGGAGTCGCGCTCGCGCGATCCGGTGCGATGACGGCAGGGCCCGCGCCGGTGCAGATCCGTCGCGCGCGCCCCGCCGACGCTGCGGCCCTGCTGGCGCTGGAGCAGCACTTTCCCGGCGACCGCATGTCGGTGCGCTCGCTGCGCCACCTGCTGCAGGTCCCCAGCGCCGCCCTGTGGGTGGCGCAACGTGAGGGCAAGGTGCTCGGTGCCCTGGTGCTGCTGACCCGCCGCAACAGCGGCATTGCCCGCATCTACTCGGTGGTGGTCAGTCCCGCCGCCCGCGGCGCAGGCCTCGGGCGGCGCCTGGTGCTGGCGGCCGAGACCCATGCCCGGCGTAGTAAAAAATCCCTAATGAGCCTGGAGGTCCGCGCCGACAATGCCGCGGCGATCGCGCTCTACCTCGGGCTGGGATACACGCAGCAGCGGGCTCTGGCGGCCTATTACGACGATGGCGCAGACGGCCTGCGCCTGCGCAAAACCTTGTCCGGCTAAGCGATTCGGCCTGTTTCCGTCTGGAACGGCGTGCTCTTCCGGGCTATCGTTGCAGTCACAACGAGGAGATACGGATGAAACGACAGACTTGCGCCGCCCTGGCGCTGTTGCTGATGGCGCTGCCGGCCGCAGCCAAGGTCAGCCAGGCAGAGGCCGACAAGCTGAAGTCCACGCTGACACCGATGGGTGGCGAACGTGCCGCCAGCAAGGACGGCAGCATCACGGCCTGGAGTGGCGGGCTGACCACGTCGCCGCCCTGCTTCAAGGGCGAGGGCACGCGCCTCTGCGACCCGTTCCCGGAAGACAAGCCGCTGTACACCGTCACCGGCAAGAACTACGCGCAGTACAAGGACAAGCTCAGCGCCGGCCAGCAGAAGATGTTTGCCAAGTTCGGCGACACCTACAAGATGAACGTGTTCCAGACGCGCCGCAGCGCGGCGTTCCCGGACTTCGTCAACGAGGCCACCTACCAGAACGCGCTGAAGGCCGATATCGGCGGCGGCGGCGAGGCCCTGGTCAATGCGATCGTCGGCATTCCCTTCCCGATTCCCAAGAGCGGCGTCGAGCCGGTGTGGAACCACAAGGTGCGCTACCGCGGCCAGGGTGGCCGGCGCTGGAACAACCAGGCGGCGGTGACCACCAGCGGTGACTTCAACCTGGTGAAGATCCGCGAGGACGTGCGTTTCACCTACGCCCAGAAGGGCGCCACGCCCGAGTCGCTGCAGAACGTCGTCATCTACTTCCTGCAGGTGGTGGCGCAGCCGCCGCGCCTGGCCGGCCAGATCACGCTGGTCCATGAGACCATGGACCAGGTCAAGGAACCGCGCCGCGCCTGGCAGTACAACCCCGGCCAGCGCCGCCTGCGTCGCGCGCCGAACGTCGGCTACGACAACCCCGGCACCGGTTCGGACAACCTGCGCACCAACGACCAGACCGATACCTTCAACGGCGCCACCGACCGTTACACCTGGAAGATCGTCGGCAAGAAGGAGATGCTGCTCCCGTACAACTCCTATGTCGTGCACAGCGACAAGTACAAGTACAAGGACATCATCCGCAAGAACCACATCAACCAGGACCTGCCGCGCTACGAGCTGCACCGCGTCTGGGTGGTGGAGGGCAACCTCAAGCCGGGCACTTCGCACATCTACGCCAAGCGTGTGTTTTTCCTCGATGAGGACAGCTGGCAGATCTCGCTGGTCGACATCTACGACCGCCGCGGCGAACTGTGGCGCTGGCAGGAAGCGCACCCGGTGCAGGCCTACCACAAGCCGTTCATGGGCTCGGCGATGGAAACCATCTACGACCTGCAGAGCGGTCGTTACCTGGTTCAGGCGATGAACAACGAGGATCCGGAGTCGACCGAGGAAGTGTTCGATCCGTCCTATTTCGATCCGTCCAACGTGCAGCGCCAGGCCACCAAGTAAGCCTGGACGTTGCGATGGCTGTCACGGCGCCGCCCCTCACAGGGCGGCGCTTTTTATTGCCTGCAGGATCAGGCTAAGCTCCGGGCATGAACCGCCGATTCCTGCTGTCCCTGCTGCTGGCGCTGCCGCTTGTCGCCCAGGCCGAGATCTACCGCTGGACCGATGCCCAGGGCCGGGCGCATTTCACGCAGACGCCGCCGCCGGATGCGGCCTACAAGAAGGTCGATCCGCGCGTATCGCCAGCCAACACCGCCGACGCCGACAGCCTGCGCCAGAAGGCCGAGGGCTTCGACAAGGCGCGGGAGGAACTGGCCAAGCAGCAGGCCGAGACCGAGGCCAAGGCGCAGCTGCGCGCGGGCGCCTGCATGCGGGCGCAGCAGCGCGCCAGGCTGATGGAAGAGAATCCGCCGAACCGCTTGTCGAGCATCAACGACAAGGGTGAAAAGGAACGCTGGACGCCGGAGAAGTACGATGCCGAGAAGGCCAAGGCGCAGCAGGCGGTGGAGCAGAACTGCGACGGCAGCAAATGATCCGGGCGTGAAACAAAAAAAGGGCCCCGCGGGGCCCTTTCCTGTAGCAGCTTCGACTTACTTGGCTTTCTCGACCGACAGCAGCTCGACCTCGAACACCAGCGTCTCATTGGGGCCGATCTTCACGCCCGCGCCGCGCTCGCCATAGCCCAGCACCGCCGGGATGTAGAACTTGTACTTCGAGCCCGGCGTCATCAGCTGCACGCCCTCGGTCCAGCCCGGGATGACGTTGCCCAGCGGGAAGGTGACCGGCTGGTTGCGCGAGTAGGAGCTGTCGAACTCCTCGCCGTTGAGCAGGGTGCCCTTGTAGTGCACGGTGACCTGGTCGGAGGCCTTCGGGTGGTCGCCCTTGCCCTCGGTGATCACTTCGTACTGCAGACCCGAGGCGGTGGTCTTCACGCCGGCCTTCTTGGCGTTCTCGGCGAGGAACTTCTCGCCCTCGGTCTTGGCCTTGCCGGCCTGTGCTTCACGCTCGGCGACCTGCTTTTCCTGCAGCTTCTTGGCGACGCTCATCTTGACCTCTTCGCGCGCCTTGTCGTCGAGCTTCGGGGTCTTGCCGTTGACGGCGTCGTCGAGGCCGGCCTTCAGCGAGTCGACATCGACGTCGGCCTTGACCGGCTGCAGCGACTTGCCCAGGTCCACGCCGATGGCGTAGCCGAACTTCTGGGCGTCGGTGGTCAGGCCGGAAGCGTCGGCGACGGCAGCGGCGCCCTTGTCGGCCTCGCCTTCCTTCTTGGCGCAGGCCACAAACAGGCTGGTTGCGGCAACAGCCGCCAGCACAAGCATTTTCTTCTGCATGGAAATCTCGTGAATGTGGGAAAAAGGGCAGTGCCCGCAATGAAAAAGGGGGTATCCCCCCAAGCGCCCCGGACTATAAGCGACTCCGGCCGGCGCGTCTAACCTCCGGTCAGGCCGCTTTGACAGCGGTTTCCGGGCTGCCGTTCCGTCGCCGGGACAGCAGCTGCAGCAGCATCTGGCGGGTCTCGTCGGACAGCATTTCGAGCGAGCGTTCAGCAACGCGCTCGATGCGCGGGTCCATGCTCAGGGTCTTGTCCGGCCCTTCCAGCACCAGGCCGACATCGATGGCGGTGTTGAGGTAGCCGCGGAACAGGGTCTTGTCGAAGAACTCCGGGGCATCGCGCCCGGTCAGGATCGCCATGCGCTCGGCCATCAGGCGGCAGTCCTCCTCGAAGCGCTCGCGCTTGAGCGCGCCCTGCGAGCGGCGCTCGTCGGCCAGCAGCAGGGCGGTGATGCAGTAGCGCTCCAGGGTCTCGCCCATCACCCGGCCCAGCATCGCCAGCGTCGAGAACGCCGGGCTGTCGACCTCCGGGCGCTTCAGGCGGTCGCCTTCGCGGCTCAGCAGGCCCAGCTTGATCATCACCTCGATCCATTCGCGGCTGATGTCCTCGACCTGGTCCGGCTCCCATTGCAGGAAGAACTCGGTGCGCAGGAAGGGGTAGAGCGCACGCACGCCCATCACCAGTGCCTCGTCGGGCAGCAGCATGCGGGTGCGGAACAGGTTGGCGATCATCGACGGGATCGCGAACAGGTGCTGGATGTTGTTGCGGTTGTAGGTCAGCGCGACGGCATCGTTGTCGGTGATCGCATGCAGGTCGCCCCAGCGATGGGGTACGCGCAGGATGCGCGAGATCGGCGCGCTGGCCTCGACGATGGCCTTGGGCGCGGTCTCGGGGATATAGAGGTCGCCGCTGCAGGGGTGTCCCTTGAGCAGCCACACCAGGTGGCCGATCTGCTCGACGAACTCGTCTTCCGACACCGCGCGCTGCGGCGAGGCCAGCAGGGCAACGGCGGCGATGCCGGTGGGGTTGGCCACGGCGATCGCATTGATGCGCTGCATGTGCTGCAGCGCCAGTTTCGCGACGAAGGACTTGTACTGCGGCGGCGGGTTGTCGCGATCGGGGCCGAAGGCCTCCTGCCAGCCGGGCAGGTGCTTGTCGGCATAGTCCTGCAGCACGGTGGGCTCGCCGAAGTTGATGTAGGCCTTGCCGTAGGACTTGCCGAGGATCTTGCCGGCCTTGAGCAGGCCCGCCGAGGATTCCTTCTGCTTCTTCGCGCCCTTGAGTTCCTTGGCGTAGCTGGCCACTTCCCAGCACTTGTCGTAGCCGATGAACACCGGCACCAGCACCACCTTGCGGGTGCGCTGCTTCAGGCCTGCTTCCACCACCATCGACAGCATGCCGGTCTTGGGTGCGAGCAGTCGGCCGGTGCGGCTGCGGCCACCTTCGGGGAAGAACTCGATGGCGTAGCCGCGCTGGATCAGGGCGTCGACATAGGCGCGGAACACCGATGAATAGATGTAGTCGCCGGCGAAGCTGCGCCGCAAATAGAAGGCACCGGCGCCGCGCAGCAGGCCGCCGACCGGCCAGAAATTGAGGTTGACGCCGGCGGCGATATGCGGCGGCACCAGGCCGGCGTGGTACAGCGTGTACGACACCAGCAGGTAATCCGCATGCGAGCGGTGCGAGGGCATGTAGACGATTTCATAGCCCTGCTGCGCCCACTCGCGGAGCCGCTCCAGGCCGCGCACGTCGATGGCGCTGAACACGCGCTTGAACAGGATCGCGCCGAGGAAGCGCTCGATGAACACGATGACGTTGTTGGAGTAGGCCGCGGCGATCTCGTCGGCGCACTTGCGTGCATGGGCCAGCGCCTTCTCACGCGACATCGCGCCGCCCTTGGTCGCCGCCTCCACCGCCGCGCGCACGTCCTTGTTCTGCATCAGGCCGTTGATCACCACGTGGCGCGGCAGCAGCGTCGGCCCCAGCGCCGCGGTGCGCGCGCGCAGGAAGTGGAAGTGCAGGGTGCGGGTCAGCTTGCGGATCGCACGGGTGGCGTCGGGTTCGCGGTTGACGAATTCGCGGAAGGGCAGCGGCAGGCCGAAGTTGGCGAACACGCTGCGGGCGTTGAACAGCATGATGAAGAACTTGCGCAGCGAGCCGGCCTGGATGCTGTCGGCGAACAGCAGTTCCAGCCAGCTCTTCTCGCGGCCCGGGTCGCGGCCCCAGAACACCGATACCGGCACCAGCTGCGCGTCGAAGTCCTGCGTCGCGATGCCGGTCTCGATCAGCCGCGTCAGCTCGGTCGGATGCACGCGCATTTCCAGCAGCGCCGGCAGGTAGACCACGCCGGCCTTGTCGATGCTCGGGAAGTTGGAGCCGGTGCGGTTGGGTCGCGGCAGCACCAGGTCCTTGCAGATGCGGTCCAGGGTGAACAAATCGGCCCAGGAGCGGTTGCCGAGGATGTAGACCACCGGCTTGG
>DATILC010000311.1:0-12123 GCA_035476855.1 Solimonas sp.
GCGTTGGGCTCGGTCACGGCGAAGCAGACGCGATCCTTGCCGCTGACGACGTTCGGCAGGATGCGCTGCTTCTGCGCCTCGTTACCGAACAGCACCACCGGCTGCACGCTGAACACCGGGATGTGAACAGCGGACGCGCCGCTCATGCCGGCACCGGATTCGGCGATCGCCTGCATCATCACCGCCGCTTCGGTGATGCCGAGGCCGGAGCCGCCGTACTCGGATGGCATCGCCATGCCCAGCCAGCCGCCGTCGACCAGCGACTGGAAGAAGTCCTCAGGGAAAACCGCGTCGCGATCACGTTCCAGCCAGTACTCCGGGGAGAACTGCGAACAGTGCTTGAGGATGGTGTCGCGGATGTTCTGCTGATCCGGCGTGAATGCGAAGTCCATGATTCGAAACCCTTTAACGGTGGACCGAAGTCGCTGCCGGAGGGTCGCGCCCGATTCACGGCAGGGACAGTCTGTACCGATATTAGCTCATTGAACTGGAATGTGTACGGTTTCCATGAAAGAATCCGGGCGACAGCGATCGATCAGGAGGGGTTTTCATGGGTAGTTCCGCGAAGCGCACGGGGCCGATGGCCGGAGTGCGCGTGGTCGACCTGACCGCGATGGTCATGGGCCCCTATTGCACCCAGATCATGGCCGACATGGGCGCGGACGTGATCAAGATCGAGCCGCCGGATGGCGACGGCACGCGCTACATCTCGGTGGGCCCCTCGCCGACGATGGGCGGCGTGTTCGCCAACGTGAACCGCGGCAAGCGCAGCGTCGTGCTGGACCTGCAGTCCGAGGCCGGCAAGATCGCGCTGCGGACGCTGATCGAGACGGCGGACGTCTTCATCCACTCGATGCGCTCCAAGGCGATCGCGCGGCTCGGCTTCAGCTACGAGGATGTTGCGAAGATCCGGCCGGGCATCGTCTACACCAATGCCTACGGCTACGGCCGCCGCGGCCCCGATCGCGACCTGCCGGCCTACGACGACACCATCCAGGCCGAGTGCGGCCTGACCGCGGTGCAGCAGATGCTGACCGGCGAAGCGAACTACGTCGGCACCATCGTCGCCGACAAGGTCGCCGGCCTGACCGTGCTGTACGCGACGATGATGGCGCTGTTCCACCGTGCACGTTCCGGCGAGGGGCAGGAAGTGGAAGTCGGCATGTTCGAGACCATGGCCTCGTTCATGCTCGTCGAGCATGCCAACGGCGCGATGTTCAGCCCGCCGCTGGGCCCTGCCACCTACCCGCGCGTGGTCGCGCCGAACCGCAAGCCCTATCGCACGAAGGACGGCTACGTCTCCGCGCTGATCTACAACGACAAGCACTGGGGCCTGTTCATGAAGTCGGTACAGCCGGCCTGGGCCAGCGATGAACTCGCGACGCTGAAGCAGCGCGCGCGCCAGATCGACAAGGTCTATGGCCTGCTGGCGCAGACCTTCCTGGAGCGCACGACCCAGGAGTGGCTGGATCTGCTGCAAGGCCTCGGCATTCCCTGCGCACCGTTGCGCACGCCGGCCGAACTGTTCGACAACCCGCACCTGAATGCCGCCGGCTTCTTCGAGACGGTGGACTCCGAGCACGGACCGGTGCGTTTCCCCGGTGTGCCGACCTGGTTCTCGCAGACGCCGGGCCGCGTGCACGGCCCCGCGCCGGAACTGGGCAGCCATACGCAGGAAGTGATGGCGGAACTCGGACTCGCGGTTCCCGTGACCGCGGCGACGACGGGCTCAGGCAACGACGGCGTGGTGTAGCTTCAGGCGCGTTCGCGCCGGCGATAGCCGAGGTTGGCGGAGATCGCTGCCGCCTCTTCGAGAACCAGGCGCGTCAGTTCGTCGCGCCCATCCTTCAGGCGCGAACTGGGCGCCGCCACGATCAGCGCGCCGATCGCGGCACCCGAGGCATCACGGATCGCCGCCGCGGTGCCCGTCACGCCATCGGAGGCCTGGTCCACGGTCTGCGCCACTCCGGTCTCGCGCACCAGAGCGATTGCTTCCATCAGCCGGCGCTTGTCGATTTCGGTATGGGCGGTCAGCGACTGAGGCTTGAGGCGCTGGAAGTAGGACCGCACTTCCTCCTCCGGAGCTTCTGCCAGCAGGATCCGTCCGGCGGAGGTGCAGTACAGCGGGCGACGGTCGCCGACCGACACCGCGAAGCGCACGGCATTGCGACTTTCGATGACTTCGACATAGGTCGTGGTCTCGGCGCCGGCATCGCGCACCGCGAACAGTACCGTTTCCCCCGAGCGCTCGGCCAGCCGACGCATGCCCGAGCGCACCAGGTCCGAGGATTGGACCCGTCGCCGTGCCTCGAGCAGGGCGCTGCCCATGCCGAAGGCACGCGGCCCCAGGCGGTACACCCCTTCCGAGGCCTCGATCAGATCCGCATCCGCAAGGCCGCGCAGCAGTGCGGCGACACTGCTCTTGGGCGCCTGCAGCACACGACTCAGTTGCGCCAGGCTCACCGGCTCGGCGCTGGCGCAGAGGGCTTCGAGGATCTGGATCACCCGGGTGACGGACTGCGGCGAGTTCATCTTGCGGGCGCTGCCTTGGCTGGAATGTTCAATGGTGGGCTTCGTCGGAAGCCTATTATTGAACAGCGGGCCGGTGCGAGGTCAAAGAACCCCGCCCCGTTGCTCAGCTAAGCGAAGGCTTCCTCGAACAGCTGGCGCATCGCCGCCCAGGAGCGGCGCTCCGCGGCCTCGTGGTAGCCGAAGCCCGGCAGCTTGCGCTCGCCCGCGGTCGGATCGGTGAAGCTGTGGCCCGCACCGCCGTAGCTGGCGAGCTGCCAATCGACGCCATCGCGCCGCAGTTCCGCGGTCACCGCATCCAGCGACTCCCGCTTCACCAACGGATCATCGGCGCCGTGGCAGATCAGCACCTTTGCGCGGATGCGGCCGGCATCGCCTTCCTGCTCCGGCAGCAGGCCGGCGTGGAAGGTGGTGACCGCCGAGAGCGCCGCACCGCTGCGCGCCAACTCGAAGCAGCAGGCGCCGCCGAAGCAGAAGCCGATGGCGCCGATGCGGCGGCCATCCACCTGCGGCTGCGCGAGCAGCGCATCGAGCGCGGCCTGCAGGCGCGCGCGCCAGGCCCCACGCTCCGCGTACATGCCCTTGATCACCGGCACCACGCTGGGCAGGTCGCTGTACACCCGGCCCTCGCCATGCGGATCCACGGCAAGGGCGACGTAGCCCAGCTGCGCCAGCCGCTGCGCGCGCTGCAGGGCATGGTCGTTCAGGCCGAAGGCCTCGGGGAACACCAGCACGCCCGGCCGGGGACCGCTGAGGGCGTCGTCCCAGACCAGTTGCCCCTTGAAAGAGGTCTTGCCGTCGCTGTACCCGATCGCCTGCTTTTTCATGTTTCCTTCCCAAGCTGCGCAGCGCCATCATCGGCCTGCGGGATTCTGGCGCCACCCCGTTCTATATGCAACAATGTTGTTGATTAATGTATCTTGCTGGAGAGGCACATGACGCAGGTGATGAAGGGCATCCGGGTACTCGAGGTGGCACAGTTCACGTTCGTGCCGGCCGCAGGCGGCATCCTCGCCGACTGGGGCGCCGACGTGATCAAGATCGAGCACCCGCAGCGCGGCGACACGCAGCGCGGCTTCATCAACATGGGCGGCATGAAGATCAATCCGCTGCGCCACACCATGATGGAGCACCCCAACCGCGGCAAGCGCAGCGTCGGCGTGGACATCTCCACGCCCGAGGGCATGCAGGTGATCTACGAGATTGCCAAGACGGCGGACGTGTTCCTGACCAACTACCTGCCCAACCAGCGGCAGAAGATGAAGTTCGACATCGAGCACATCCGCGCGATCAACCCGAAGATCATCTACGCCCGCGGCAGTGCCTACGGCGACAAGGGACCGGAGCGCGATACCGGTGGCTTCGACGGCACCGCCTTCTGGTCGCGCAGCGGCATCGGCCATGCGATGTCGCCGGAAGAACTGGGCGGACCGCTGGCACAGGGCATCGCCGCCTTCGGCGATTCGATCGGCGGCATGAACATCGCCGGCGGCATCTCGGCGGCGCTGCTGCATCGCGAGCGCACCGGCGAAGCAATCGAGCTGGATGTCTCGCTGATGAGCACGGCCTGGTGGGCCGCCGGCAGTGCCATCGATCTCTTCATCGAGGCCGGCAAGGTCATGCGCAACCGCATGCCCAGTTCCGGCGGCAACCCGGGCAATCCCTTCACCGGCAACTACCGTACTGCCGATGGCGGCACCATCAACCTCTGCATCCTGACGCCGGGCCCGCAGATCCGCGACACCTTCACCCATCTCGGCATCCCGGAGGCGGCTGACGATCCGCGCTTCGCCGACGTCAAGGCGCTGATGCAGAACTGGAAGGACGCCAGCGACCTGATCGTCGCCGCCTTCGCGAAACAGCCTTTCGAATACTGGCGCCAGCATCTCAAGACGATGAAGGGTCAGTGGGCTCCGGTGCAGAGCCTGCTGGACCTGTCCACCGACGAGCAGGCCCTGGCCAACGACATGCTGTTCGAGGTCGAGTCCAGCGATGGCGGCGCGCCGATCAAGCTGGTGCGCGGTCCAGTCCAGTTCAACCACGAACCGGTGCGCACCACCCGCGCGCCGCAGGCCTCGGAGCACACCGAGACCTTCCTGATGGAGCTCGGCCTGGAGTGGGAACGCATCGAACAGCTGAAGGCTTCCGGCGCGATCGCCTGAACAGGCATCGCGGGTAACGAAAAGGGGCGGCCTGTAGCCGCCCCTTTCGTTTTTCCGCCGGACCCGCGCGACTACTTCTTCGGCAACTCGATCTCAGCCTTGGCAGTGGCCAGGATCGCGCCCAGCTGGTTCGCCATCTTGCAGTCGACCTGCACGATCGAACGACCCTGCTCGTCCACGCGCTTGTCGATCACGCTGGCGTTCATCACCGTGATGTCGCCCGAGAAGGCCGGGCCGCGGTAGGCGCTGTTGCAATGGACCACACGGCCCCACTCGCCTGCCCAGCCGCTGCAGTAGTCGATGATCCAGGCGCCCATCGAGGCACCGTAGCCATAGGCGCGCGGCATGCCGATGGTCCGCGCCCATTCCGGGAACAGGTGACCGCGCGAGGGGCCGAAGTAGGCGCCGTCGGTCAGCTCCGGGTTCTGTCGCTCCATCACCGGGTCGTTCTCGTGGCCAGCCATGTCCTTGGTAAAGCCCAGGGCCTCCAGGTCCAGGTCGGTGCGGCGGTGCATGCTGCCCCAGATCGTGAACAGGTAGGCGCGCCACTCGGTCGTGAAGCTGGCGATGCTGTGCGGCCCGAAGATACGCACCGGCAGCTGGTCGCCGACGCTGACGTCATCCCACCAGCGCTTGCCGTGACCCAGGTCATGCAGCGTCTGGATGTACTCCAGCTTCTTCGCTTCAAGTTCCTCGATCTGGTCGCGTGTCCACACCGGATCATCGGTCGCCGTCAGCGAACCCATTTCCCGGGCGGCCGCGGCGAGGTAGCGGATGCTGGTGGAGCGCTGCGTGGCGATCTTGTCGCCCTGCGCGTTGTAGTAGACGTTGTCGCCACGCTGGAAACAGGTGGGACCGGCGAACTTGGTTTCCTTGACCACGTAGTCGAAGGGCACCCGCTCGTTGCGGATCAGGTCGCCTGCAAAGATGCGCGGGCCATGGAACCACCACTCGTCGCCGCCGAAGATCAGGTGCGAGTTGGGAATCGAGCCAACGCAGGCCGGAGCCGCGCCGTGACCGTCATCGGTGGCCACCGGGAACGACTGCGGCGCAACCAGGCGACCGTAGCGGCTCTCCAGGGCGAAATCGTCGTCGTAGTGCAGGCGGTTCGGGAAGTGCATGCCCTGCGCCCAGCGACGGATGTCGTTGTTGGCCACGGGATCCCGGGTCCGGCCCGGCTGCATTGGCTTGCCGAGGTATTGGTCGATGTCGGAACAGTCGAGGGTCTTGTCGTTCATGGGCAGGGTCATGCTTGAAGGAAGAAGCTGCAGATCAGGGCCTGCCAGGTAAAAGGGCAGCCCGGGTCGGAGATTTACGAGGAGTAGCGACCGCCATTGACGCTGAGCGTATGGCCGGTGATGTAGCCCGCTTCCTCGGAAGCCAGGAAGGCGATGGCCGCGGCCATGTCTTCCGGACGGCCCGCGCGCTTCATCGGCGAGGCCGCGATGATGTGATCGACCTTGTCGCCGAGACCGGCGCGCAGCATCGGCGTATCGACAAAACCGGGCGGCACGTTGTTGACGGTGATGCCCGTCGGCGCCAGCTCCTGCGCCAGCGACTTGGAGAAGGCGATCACGCCGCCCTTGGAAGCGGCGTAGTGCACCATCGTCGCCGCACCGGTCTGCGCGCTGGAGGAGGACACGTTGATCACCCGCCCCCACTTCGCCGCCAGCATGTCTGGCAGCACCGCCTGGGTGCAGAGCATCACGCTCTTCAGGTTCACCGTCATCACCCGATCCCACAGTTCCTCGGTGATGTCCATGAACGGCGTGAACGCCGACATGCCGGCGTTGTTGACCAGGATGCTCACCGGCCCGAACTTCTCGTGCACATGCTTGACCGCCGCATCGATGTCGGCGCGTTTCGACACGTCGACACGCGAGGCAATGGCCCGGAATCCTTCGCCGTTCAGCTGGTCTGCCGCCGCCTGGGCGCCGGCTTCATTGAGATCCCAGATGGCGATGCTGGCGCCGTCCCTGGCCAACCGGCGCGCGGCCGCAAGGCCAATGCCCGACGCTGCACCGGTGACGACGGCGATCTTGCCTGCAAGTGACATGTTTGTTCGCTCCTCCTGAATTTGTTCCGGCCAGCGACCGCCCGGTATCCGTTCCATTGCAACGCTAATGCAGCGCCGCTGTTTAGTCAACAATGTTGTTGACTATAACCGGAAGTTTCCGGCTTTGGCCGACCCGGTCGCAACTCCGGCCAGGCGCCCACGCCACCTCCCGACCGGCGAAGAGGTTCCGGTGTGTGTCAAAAACGAGGAAGCGCAAAAAAAACCGGACGCGCTGTCAGCGCGCCCGGCTTTGGATGAAGGCGAGCGCCGCTATTTGCTGCGCTTGCGAACGTTGAGCGCCTTGCCGACCTTGGCATCGAGCTCCGGGAACTTCTCCGGGCGCATCGTGCCGTGCAGGCTCAGGCGCAGCATCTCATTGGAGTAGCGCTTGGCCAGTTGCTGGCGTTCCTTGGCCGTACGCGCGTGGGAACGGGCGAACACCGGCCAGAGGAAGGTACCGATCAGCATGATCACGGCGTGCACTTCGACGTCGATGCCCGGCTGGGCCATGTCCGTCAGGGCGAACTTCTCGAACTGGCTGCGGTACTGGTTCCAGAACGGATCGCTCGCGGGCCGGTTGGAGCTCAGCACCTCGAACAGCCAGACGCGGCCCAGCTCCGGGTTTTCCATCGCGAACTCGACCATCCGCTCGGCGACGTTCTGCGGATCGATCTGGCTCACGTCGTCGGTCGGCGGCTCATCGCCGAACACCGCGCTGCGCAGCCGGTCGCTGACCCAGGAGGTCGTCGCCTCCAGCAATTGCTCGCGGGTCGGGAAGTGCTGGTAAGCCGTGCCACGATTGACGCCGGCCAGCTGTGCCACCTGCGAGACGCTCAGGCCCTCAGGGCCGTCCTTGGCCAGAATCTTGCCCGCAGCTTCGAGAATCGCTGTCCGCGTACCGTCCGGATTGCGCTTGCGTCGTTGCATCTTCTTGCTCTCAAAAGTGGCCGTGTCGAACATCGGTCTGACCTCGGATTCTCAGTCGATTTTAGCAGCAGTTGAGTGATTTTTGCGCAACATTGTTGTCTAGGCCCGAAAAAGCAGATTTCAGCGGCGATCCGCCCCGCCCGCGGCGGTCAGGAGAACTCATGGCCCTCGAGCCACTCGGCGATGGCCCGCACGAAGCGCGCGGCATCCGCTCCATTGATCACCCGGTGGTCGTAGCTCAGGGACAGCGGCAGCAACTGCCGCAAAACCGGACGGCCTTCGGCGTCGGGGAGGAAGCGCTCCTGCGTACGGCAGATGCCGAGAATCGCCACCTCGGGCGCATTGATGATCGGGGTGAAGCCGGTACCACCGATATGTCCCAGCGAGGACAGGGTGAAACAGCCCCCAGACATCTCCGCCAGGGCAAGTCCCTTGGTACGTGCCTTTTCCGAGATACCCGCGACTTCCGCGGTGATCTCGTCGATGCTCTTGCGGTCGCAGTCACGCAGCACCGGCACCAGCAGGCCGCTGGGCACGTCGACGGCAATGCCGATGTGGAAGTACTGCCGCGTGGTCAGGGTCGCCCCGTCGGCGCTCAGTGCGCTGTTGAACCGCGGATAGCGCTGCAGGGCCGCCGCCGAGGCCTTGACCAGGGCCGACAGCAGGGAACGCTTCTGTTCCGGATGCGCCGCGTTCCAGTCCTTGCGGCGCCGCTCGAAGCCGGTGATGTCGGCATCGTCGTGATGCGTGACATGCGGGATCGAGACCCAGTTGCGATGCATCGCGCGGCCCACGTAGTGCTGCGTGCGCCCCACCGGCTTGGCCTCCACCGGGCCGTAGCTGGACAGGTCATCTCCCGGCCACGGCAGCATCGCGGCTACTTTGTCATTCATGTCGGTTTTTCCGGAGCTCGCGACTACAGGCGTTCAATGATGATCGCCGGGGCCATGCCGCCGGCCGCGCACATCGTGATCAGGGCACGGCGCAGGTCACGCCGCTCCAGTTCATCCAGCACGGTGCCGATCAGCACGGCACCGGTCGCCCCGATCGGATGGCCCAGCGCAATGGCGCCGCCGTTGACGTTGATCTTCTCGCGATCCAGGTCGAGATCACGGATGAACTTCTCGACCACCACCGCGAAGGCTTCGTTGACTTCCCAGAGGTCAATGTCGCGCACCGTCAGGCCGGCCTTGGCCAGCACCTTGCGCGCGGCCGGCACCGGTGCGTTCAGCATCAGCGTCGGGCAGTCGCCGATATTGGCCGTCGCCACCGCTCGCGCGCGTGGCTTGAAGCCACGCCGCTTCGCGTAGCCCTCCGAAGCCATCAGCAGCGCCGCGGCGCCATCGACGACGCCGGAGGAACTGCCCGCATGATGGACATGCTCGATCTTCAGCTCGGGATAGCGGCGGTTGATCAGCTGGCGGAAGGTCGAGCCCGCCTCGTCGATCGCGACGTCGGCGATCTGCGCGAAGCTCGGCTTGAGTGCGGCAAGATCGTCGGCGGTGGTCTGCGGGCGCGGATACTCGTCCTTCGCCAGCAGTACCTTGCCCTCGTCGTCGAGGACAGGAACGAGCGAGCGGTCGAAACGGCCCTCCGCGATCGCCCGGCCGGCGCGCTTCTGGCTCTCCAGCGACAAGGCATCCAGTGCATCGCGGCCAATGCGCTCCATCGAGGCGATGGCGTCGGCACACACGCCCTGGTGCGACTGCGGATGCTTGAGTTGCAGGCGCGCGTTGCCGGAGCCCATCGACAGCGGCTTGAGGCCGGCTGCCATCTCCTGCTGCGACATCGCCATGATCAGCGACATCATCTCGGTGCCGCCGGCGATGATCAGGTCTTCCATGCCCGAACGGATCTGCGCCGCTGCCATGCTGGCTGCGGTAATGCCGCTGCCGCAGAAGCGGTCCAGCGATACGCCGCTGACGCGCACGTCGAAGCCGGCGTCAAGCGCGGCCATGCGCCCCATGGCACCACCCTGCCTGCCCTTCTGCGCGCTGACGCCCCAGATGATGTCGTCGATGTCGGCCGTCTGCAGGTCATTGCGCTGCTGCAGCGCAGTGAGCACGGTCGCGGCGAGATGCTGGGGGTGCAGGCTGGTGAGCGCACCCTTGCCGGGCTTGCCGATTCCGCGCGGCGTGCGCACGGCATCAATGATCAGGGCTTCAAACATTCTGGTCTCCTTGCGCGGCACGGGCAGGCGCAATCGCCCGACCGCCGTGTTCCGGTCGAGTATATATCCAGCTTCTGTTTTTAGTCGACAGTGTTGCCTAGTTACAGCGGGCAGCTCAGGGCGTGAACAGGTGGGTGTGGTCCCCACTGGGGCCGAGCGAATCCGCCTGCCAGCGCACGGAGCCGAACGGCCGCTCCAGCCTGCGTCGCACACGCGAACCGGTGCCCGGCGTGTGAAAACCGTCCGCCAGCAGCTGCAGCTCGCGATCCGCCTGCGTGAAGCGGCTGCGCTGGCGCAGGTAGTCGCCCCAGGTCGGACAGTGGTAGCGCTCGGTCCACAGCTCGGGATCGCCGATATCACGCGACAGCGACCAGTCGAAAGCACCATTGCGCAGACGGGTGCGCTGGAGCTTCAGCATGATCTCGTAGAACTGCCGCGCGTTGTCCTGCTCCACCCGGTACTCGAGCTCGATGACGATGGGGCCGCTGCGTGCCGTGAGCGCGAGCTTCACATCGGGCTGATGGGCCAGTTCGACCGGCTCGATGTCTTCCTGCGATACGCGCGGCATCGGCAGCAGCAGGCCGATCAGGGGCGTCAGGATCACCACCGCCCCGGAGATCATGAAGGCAGGACCAAGCCCCATCTCAGCCGTCATGTAGCCCCAGAACCAGGCGCCCAGGGCAATTCCGCCGGTCAATGCGGACTGGAACCAGGACAGCGCCCGCGCCGCCACCCAGCGCGGTGCAGACAGCTGCAAACCGACGCTGAGCAGGGTGATCAGCAACAGGAAGGTGGCACCGAAGACCAGCAGGCACAGGCAGCTCAGCAGCAGGCTCTGGCTGAGCCCCAGTGGCAGGATCATCAGGCCGGCGACGACCGCACAGATCCGGGCCGCCTGCTCCGGCTTCAGGCGCTCGCGGACCATACCGACCGCCAACGCCCCGGCAACCGCGCCGATGCCGTTGGCACCCAGCAGCATGCCGTAGGTGCTGGCATCGCCGTGGAGCAGGTCGCGGGCGACCAGCGGCGTCAGCGCAACGATGGAGGCACCGGCAAAACCGGTGGCGAAAGCCCTGACGATGACATTGCGTACCGGCGGGGAATGGATCGCGTAGCGGGCACCGGAGATGATCGCGCGGTGCATGCCCTCGGGCGGCAGGCGCGGCGGCACATGCTTGCGCTGCCACAGGTAGAACGCCAGCAGCAGCGGCAGGTAGAACATGGCATTGATGGCGAAGGCCGCCATCGCGCCTGCCGCCATCACCACCATGCCGCCGATCGCAGGTCCGAAGCTGCGGGCGATGTTGTAGCTGACCGAGGACAGGGCGATTGCCGCAGGCAACTGCTCCAGCTTGACCTGCTCGATGACCGAGGCCTGCCAGGCCGGTGCGTAGAGCGCTACGCCCGCGCCGATCAGGAAGCAGAACGAGAGCAACATCCAGGGCGTGGTGAGTCCCAGCCCGGCGAGGATCGTCAATATCGCGGCGCACAGCGTCGCAAAGGCCAGGCCGGCGAGCGCCACCTTGCGGCGGTCGAACATGTCGGCGATCGCCCCGGCAGGCACCGCCACCAGCATCAGCGGCAGCATGAGGGCCGTCTGCACCAGCGCCACCATGCCCGGCGAGGTGGTCAGGCGCGTCATCTCCCAGGCGGCACCCACACCCTGGATGAGCTGGCCAAAATTGGACAGCAGGCTGGCCGACCAGATGATGCGGAAGGTGCGCTCGCGCAGCGGCGCCAGTGCCGTCCAGCGGCGGGGCTGAGATGCGCTCTGCGGTTCAGACATGAGGGCCCGCTATATTCACAGGTGGGAGCGAGCCGAGCTTAACTTGGCGCCGATCACCCGTACCTACCCCGATCTCAGGGGGCCTTGGGATCCGACGGAGTGGTACCGGCCTTGGCAGTTTCGGCGGCCATGCCTGCGACCACCTCGTGATAAGCCCGGTAGCACTCCAGTGCCGCCGGCGCACCGCAGTAGCCGGCGACGTGGAAGAACAGCGCCTTCAGCTCCTCGGGCTTGATGCCGTTGCGCAGGGCATTGCGCAGGTGCACCTTCATCTCCGTGGTCTTGCCCATGGCGCAAATCAGGCTCACCGTGACCAGGATGCGTTCGCGCACTGGCAGTTCGCCACCGCTCCAGACCTTGCCCCAGACCGCTTCGGTAACGTACTGCTGGATGTCGCGATTGAACTCCGGCGCCTGGTGCAGGGCCTGGGTCACATAGGCCTCGCCGAGCAGCTGGGTGCGCCGCGCCAGGCCTTCCTCGAAATCTTCCGTGG
>DATILC010000312.1:0-6911 GCA_035476855.1 Solimonas sp.
GAAGGCGCGCGCGACGTAGCGCGGCTGCTCGTCGTTGCGCTCCGGTTCGTAGCGGCCGCGGCCGATGCCGAGCTTGCGGCTCTGTGCGTCCAGTGCGCGCAGGCTGGCCTCGAAGAAATCCCCGGCGATGTTCTCCGCCAGCGCCGCGCGCCGGTGCGGCATCACGAAGCTGGCGCCGGGCTCGTCGTCGAGCATCACCCGCGCCGCCTGGCGCAGGAAATCGCCGGCCGGCTGCTGTCGCACTTCGATCCTGCCGTTGATGTGGATGTCGCGCTCGACGCTGATGCGCTGCAGCTGCGCGAACAGTGCTTTGGCTTCGGCGCTTTCACCGAGCACGTCGAACTCGATGCAGGCCTGGCGCAGCAGTTCGAGCAGCAGTTCGTAGTCGCGGCGCTCGTCGTCGGACTGTGCTGGCTTCTTCTGCGCGCTCTCGACATGGCTGCGATCGATGGTGACGCCGGGTTGCGCCGGCTTCCAGCTGCTGCCGCTGCGGAAGAAGCCGTAGAGGTGCGCCTGCAGCAGGTCGCGTTCGGCCCTGCTGGCGCCGTAGCCCGGGCGCTTCTGGTCGGCCTCGGCCTGTTCGCCGGAGGTGACCGGCAGGTTGCCGAACAGCAGGGTGCGGCCCGCGGCACTGCAGACCTCGGGCGGGGCGACGAACAGCGGGATCACGTCCTCGGTGATGTCGGCATCGTGCTGCAGCAGTGCCGCCATGCCTGCGGCGCGGCGCAGGCGGTTGGAGGGCAGTACCCGGTCGGTTGCGGCATCGCCGAGACTCAGCGCCGGCGCACGCTTGTCGGCGGCCGGATCGACCTCCCCGTCGACCTGCTCCCAGCCGAGGATGCGCGTGCCGGCCTTGATCCAGGCGCGGGGCTGTCCATCGACCAGCTTGCGGATCACCAGGCCGGCGCTGTCGATCTTCGCCGGGTCCAGGCGCGGGGTGCCGGGCACATCGCACCAGGCCTCCAGCACCGCCATGTTGAACACGCGCTGCACCGGCTGGAACAGGCGCAGCATGCTGCCCTGGCTGCGCGGTGCCTGGCTGCGCAACTCGTCATGGCGCTGCGGCAACGCCAGGTCAGCCAGCAGGCCGGCGACGAATTCCTGGTCGCGGCGTTCCACCAGCAGCGGCGCGGCGAGCTGCCGCGAGGGCTGCGTGCGCAGGCCGGTCAGCTCGACCGGATGGGGCAGGGCGTGGCGCGGCATGAGGTCGGCGTTTCCCATGGAGCTCACCAGGTGTTGCCGGCGCCGGGGGTGTAGCTGCTGCTGATCACGCTGTTGGTCTGCAGCACGTCGCACTTGACCACGCCGGAGAATTTCGACATCGCCGCGTCCACCGTCAGCATGCCGGCCTGCATGTCGATCTTGCTGGCCCGCAGCTTGATCGTGCCGCTGCACTGCACCGACACCTCGCCGGGCTTGACCGTGATGGTGTTGCCGCCGCATTCGACCGTGAGCTTGCCGCCGCCCTCGTCGGTGAGGACCAGGCTGGCGCCGGCGGGTGTCTTGATCTCGACCTTGGCGGTGGCATCGCTTTCCTCGACGATGGCGATGCGCGTGCCGGCCTTGCCGGTGAAGCTCCAGCGGTCGACTTTGCCCTTGATGCTCTCCGGCGGCTGGTCGGCGCCGTTCCACAGGCCGCCGACCACCACCGGTGCGCGCGGGTCGCCGCCGACGAACACGATCAGCACCTCGTCGCCCGGCTGCGGCAGCAGGAAGGCGCCGCGCTTGCCGCCGGCGAAGGGTGCGGCCACGCGCGCCCAGATCGCCGCATCGCGATCGGTGTCGTAGGGATAGGGTTCGACCTTGACCCGGGCCAGCGACAGCGGATCGTTGACGTCGGTGACGCGTGCCAGCAGGGCCTGCGACCAGGCATGCGCGGGGACGGCGAAGGCAGGCGGCAGCAGCCATTCGGGTTTCATGCGCGAGTCCTCAAGCGGGATTCCCCAGGAAGGCGGATTCGGCGCAGAACCCGGTTTCATAGCCGCGCTTCATGTCGTAGCGGTGGCTGCAGGCGGTGACGTAGTAGAGGTTGTCGAAGCGCGGCGACACGTCCTTGATGCGCAGCTGCGAACCGACGCGCAGCGCCGGGTTGCCCTCGCAGGCACCCTGCACGCGGGTGAAGCCGCGCGCCCGCTGGGCGAACTGCGCATCCGCCAGCTGCTGCGCCTCCTCCTGTGTCAGTGCCAGCTGCCAGCCGAGCTGCTCGATCCGCTCGCCGAACAACTGCTGCAGCAGCTCGTGGCCCTTGCGTCCCGCGCCGGGTCCCAGATCTGTCGTGGCACTGTCGGCGCTGATCGCCTGGCCCTGCTCCGGATCGAAGCCGGTCACGCGCACACAGGTGGCCTGCTGCGCCAGGTCGGCCATGGCGCGCAGGCTGAGCAGCTGCGAGTGCAGGCGCAGCTCGATCTCGTTGCGCCGCACTTTCATCCAGGGCGCGACGTGCAGCTCGCTGCCGACCACCTGCACGTCCGCGGCGAAGCGCTGCAGCAGGCGGCGCAGGAAGCCGAGGTCGGATTCGTTGAGCTGCACCCAGCTGCCGCGCGGCTGGTCGAGGCCGTCGATCACCGGTGTCAGGCCGTGGCGGCCGGCGATGGCACGGGCGATGTCGGCAGGCGCCTGCTGTTCGTAGACCTCGCTGCGTCGCGCCAGGCGCGCTGCGGCGAGCTTGTCCTCGGCATGCAGGCAGAGCCGCGGCGGGCCGTCCGGCCCTACCTCCAGTCCCAGCGCGCTGATGCGACCGCCGAAGATCTCGGTGGGGCCGCCGACCGCGCCGCTGTAGACCTTGATCTCGGCGCCGAGCCTGAAAACACGCTCGTCCTCGAAGGCCGGGCCGGCGCCGCCATCCTCGCGGCTGGCGACATTGCCGAACTCCATCTCCAGCGAGGACAAGCCGCCTTCCTGCTCATGCATGCGCATCGACAGCAGCTGGCGTTCGGCCTCGGGCTGCTCCTGGCCGTCGATGCGCAGGGTCGGGCGCGCGGTGTAGAGCGCCTTGCCGGTGAGCTGCATTTCGCCCATGGGATGGCGCCTTCCTCAGTCGGTGTGCAGGCGCTGTGCGCGCCAGGCTTCGAGTGCCAGCAGGCGCAGCAGTTGCTGGTCGTCGGGTGCCGCGGCCGCTGCTGCGGCCTCGGCAGGCGGGGCTGCCGGGGCTTCACCGACCTGCATGTCCAGTTCCTCGATCACGATGGGCATGGCGATTCCTAGTCGAACTTGATGCGGGCGTGGATGCCGACGTCGGTGCTCTGTGCGCCGGAGGCGCCCGCCTCGACGCGGCCGCCGAGGGCGAACTGCTTGCCCGTGGCAGCGCTGGCCGCTGGCGACAGGCGCGACAGGTCCAGCGAGGCACTGGCGCGCGGCGCCTGCACGCGCAGGCCGGAGAAGGCACCGGCCGAGGCCGAGACGCCGGCGGCGCTGGCCGAACTGCCGACGCTGAAGCCGGCCCCGGCCGATGCGCCGCCGCCGATCGACAGGCCAGCGCTGCCGGAGATGCCGAGACCGGCCCCGGCACTCGCGCCGATGCCGCCGCTGATGCCGGCTCCCGCCGACGCACCGGCGGAGAACGAGGCGGCTGCCTTGAGCTCGATGCTCCCGCCGACCGCGGCCACCGCGCCGCCGGGATCACGCAGGTTCTCGATGCCGTTGGCAGCACCGACGCCACGCGCTGCATTGCGGTTGCCGCCGTTCTGCGCCATCTGCTGCAGGCCACCGGGCGGCACGCTGGCGAGCTGCACGTCGCTGCCGCTGATGGAGCCGGCGGCGGCCTGGTCGAAGCTCTCGTCGGTGAAGATGTCCTGCGGATCCTGCGCCGACAAGGCCAGCTTGACGGTGGAACGCAGCGGGATGCCGTCGTGCGAGAAGAAGTCGAGCGTTTCCTTGAAGGACTCGACCAGGCCCTTGAACTTGAAGGTGCCCCAGCGGAAGCCCACTACCGGTGGTGCCTGGTCCTTGCTGTCCTGCTTGCCGTCGGGCTGCAGCAGCTTCTTGACCTTGTCGGTCTGGCTGCGCACGTCGACGCCGTCATGGGTGGCGTCGAACACCAGATCGAACTCGAGCTTGGCGGTGCTCTGCGAGACGAACTGCTTGGCCTTGGCGTCCTTGCCCTTCTTCTCCAGGGTGTTCTGCACGGAGTAGGACAGCGACACCGGGTTGAACTGCACCTTGATGACGGCAGGATCGTCCTCGTTCGGCTCCTGGCTGCCAGTGACCTTGTACAGCAGCGCCTTGGCGATGGCGGAGGTGGTCATGCCGGCTCCATGTACAGGCCTTCGTGGACCAGGTGCAGTTCCTCGATGGCGACGTCGGCGGCGCGGGCGTTGAAGTCGCCGGCCTTGAACTTCACCGGCATCGCCCGATCGAGCCGCCACTTCAGCAGCGGCCGCTGCGCCGCGTCCTGCATGGCGATGCGCACGGTCAACCGGTGCGCATAGGCGCCGCCGACCGGCTCGCTGGCGGTCGGATCGGTGGCGCCGGCAAACAGCTTCCACCACAGCCAGAGATCACGGGCGGAGGTCATGCCGCGCTTCAGTACCACGGTGGCGAAGTTCACCTGGCCGCCGCGCTGGTGCACGCCATAGTTCTGTCCGCCTTCCTTGATCGCCTTCACTTCCATCGATGCCTCCAGGCCGGTGATTTCGGCGAAGGCGCCGGCGCAGAGCTGTTCCGGGCCGCCGGGGGTGCCGTCGCCACGGCCATCGATCGGTTCGCGCTCGAACTCGACAAGGAAACGGAAGCCGAAGGTCGGCGTGCCCCAGGCAATGGCGTCGTCGTCGGCCATGGTCGTCTCAGGCTGCCAGCCGGCCGCCGCCGGCGAGACCGTCGCGCAGTGCCAGCCGCACGACGATGCGTTCCAGTGGCCGTGCCGGCAGCAGCTCGATCTCGGCGATCAGGCGGCCGGCGTCGATGTCGTTCTGCGTCATGGTGTCGCGCCCGCAGCGCGCGATGAAGGAAGCGACGCCGGGTTCCACCGCCAGTGCGCCGGCACCGGCCAGCGCGCGGCCGAGGCCGGAGAGCTGCTCGCGCACGCGGCGCCACAGCGCCTCGTTGCTGGCCTCGAAGGCCAGCGTGCTGCCCAGCGTCTGTGCGGCACGCAGCACCACGCCGATCAGGCGGCGGATGCAGGCGGGCCGATGGGCATCCGCCATCGACAGGGTGACATCGGACAGCAGCGCGGGGCCGGCCGGGGTCGGCGCCAGCAGGCACAGGCGCTCGGCCAGCGAGAACTCGTCGCTGGCCGTGAGGAAGCGCTCGCGGCTGGCGGTGTCGGCGTCGACCGCCGGTACCGCGCTGACGTAGCGGCGCAGTGGCTGGCGTGCTGCCGTGCGGAAGGAGCCGCGCTGCAGCGCGCTGCGCGCCAGCAGTCCGGCCAGCGAGCCCTCCGGGGCTTCGACCCCGCCGGGGCAGTCATCCGACTCGGGCGTGCGCAGCCAGGGATAGGCCAGCTGCACGCGCCGCGCCAGCGGCGCCACGTCATCGCGGCTGGCGGAAAAGGGCAGGCGGCCGAACCAGCCGGCACGTGTCGGCAGTTCGGCATCGTCGATGGACAGCGGCAGCGACGCCAGCAGTTGCACATCGCTGCGGTTGAAGGCGCGTCCGCCGTTGTCGAGCACGGCGGCGGCACGCTCGATCAGGCTGGCCCAGGCTATGCGCGAGGCTGCGTCGAGCCGCGGTGCGTGCAGGCGCCGGCCGATCGCGGCTGCCAGTGCCGGGGCCTCGGGACGGCGTTCGTGGAACACCTCGTCGCGCGGCGGCGGCGGATCGGCCGGCAGCGGCGGCACCGGTGGCAGCGGCGCACAGGCGTCGGCGAGATCCGGCAACAGGGCGAAGCTGATGTCATCGATGCCAAACAGCAGTTCCAGCCCGCGCCAGTCACGGGCGTCGAGCGGCAGCGGCTCGCTGGCGACCACCAGCCTGGTGATGCGATTCTCGCTGGCGTCGAAGCTGGCGTTGATGCCGCGCAGCTGGCTGCGCAACGGTTTGAAGCGTTGCTGCAGCGGGGTCAGCAGCGCCGCCGGATTACCGCTGCGCACCACGTAGCAGCGGCGGCCGCCCTCGGCGAAGAAGGCACGCACCGCGGCGCCGAGCGCGCTGACCACCTGTGGATCGCCGGCCTGCGGCTCCTTTGCCAGCAGCGGGCGTGAGTCCCAGGCGAACAGCTGGTCGAAGGTCTCGAAGGACTCGCACAGCACCGGCAGCTGCAGCAGGCCGTCGAGGCGCAGTGCGGCGTCCTCGCCGAGCAGGCGCCCGGCGGCGTAGCCGCGCGACGCGAGATCCTCCAGCACCGCCGCCGGCACCGCCGCCCGCCGCCGCGCCACCGCACCGACGAAGCCGCAGACGTCGGTGCGGTTGGGCTGCGGTGGCGTGGTGTCCACCGTCTCGAAGCTGAGGCCAGGGCGGAGCTTCATGGCGTGCGGGGCTATTCGACCTCGTAGCCTTCGCAGGACAGCACCAGCTCTTCCATGGCGACATCGCCACCGCCCTTGCCGGCCAGCGTCGGGCCGGTGTACTTCAGCGGCATCACCGAGCGCAGTCGCCAGGTCGCCACCGGGCCGTTGCGCGATTCGTCCATCAGCATGATCGCGACATCGCGCTTGGCCTTGTAGCCGTCGGTGCGCGTCTGCTTGATCCAGTCGAACAGGTCCTTCGAGCCGATCAGGCCGCGCTTGAGGGTGACATCGCCGACCTTGTGCACGCCGGGAATCTTGCGGACGTGGTTCTCGGCGTCGTTGCCGTTGCGGTATTCGGCTGCCGTCATTTCCGTAACCAGGCCGGAGACGTCGGAGAAGCCGCCGGCGACGCCGTTGCCCAGGTCGACCTGGAAGTTGAACGCGCCGTAGGGGGTATCGCGCTGGATCATGCCTGCACTCCTTCAATCAGCTCTGGGCGTCGGCCGTCTTCTGGACGATGCGGAAGAT
>DATILC010000313.1:0-41876 GCA_035476855.1 Solimonas sp.
AGCGCCTCGCTGAACGACAGCAGGTAGGCCTTGCTCGCCGCATAACTGGCCAGCGACGGCACCGGATTGAACGAGGAGGTCGAGGCGATGTTGAGCACCCGCCCCCGCCGGCGCTGCAGCATCGGCTGCAGGAACAGGTGAGTCAGCGCGGTCGGCGCTGCGATGTTGACCTGCAGCAGGCCCAGGTGCTTGTCCAACGCGGTTTCCGCGAAGGGGCCTTCCCACAGCACGCCGGCATTGTTGACCAGGATGTCGACCTGCAGGCCGCGCTGCTGAACTGCCTCGAACAGCTCCTGCGGGGCCTCGGGCTGCTGCAGGTCAGCGGCGATCCAGTCGCAGGCCACGCCGTGACGCTGTTCGAAGTGTCCGGCCAGTTCGGCCAGCTTGCCGGCCGAGCGCGATACCAGCAGCAGCGGGTGACCGTTGCGCGCGAACTCCTCGGCCAGCGCCAGGCCGATGCCGGCGGAGGCGCCGGTGATCAGCGCGAGTCCCTTGTTATTCATGCCGCCTGCTCCACGTCGATGCCGAACACGCGCTCCAGTTCCTCCAGCGCCTCGCCGGTGTAGACCGCGATCTTCTGCATCGACGGCAGGCTGTCGCGGCAGCCGGTGAAGCCGAGGTTGAAGCGGCCGGCGTAGCTGACCACCGAGATGTTCAGGGCCTGGCCGTTGAACAGCAGCGAGATCGGATAGAGCTGCTCCAGCCGCGCGCCATTGAGGTACAGCAACTCCGAGGGACCGGGCACGTTGGAGATGATCAGGTTGTACATCGGCCGCGTGTGGCCGCCGAGGCCAAGGCTCATCTGCAGCATCTGCGGCGTCATCAGCATCATCGTGTAGTGGTTGATCGCGGCCTTTGGCAGCTGCTGCAGCGGCTGCTTGGCGGCCTGCGCCGAGGCATGGCAGGCCTTCAGGCGCGCGCGCGGATCGGCGATCTCGGTATGCAACTGCGCCAGGATGAAGCTGATCGCATTGCCCACCGACTCGTCGCCTGCCGGGCGCACCGATACCGGCATGCCCACCGTCAGCGACTCCGCCGGCAGCTGGCCCAGTTCGCCGAGGTAGCGGCGCAGCGACCCGGAGCACAGCGCCATGAACACGTCATTGATGGTGACGCCGGCGGCGCGGGCCACGCGCTTGATGCGGGCCAGTTCGTACTGCTGGGTGGCAACGCGGCGCTTGCCCTGGATGCGACCGTTGAACGGCGTCATCGGCGCCAAGAAGGGCCGCGCGGTTTCGTCGACGTGCTCCAGCGCAGGCTTGGCCACCAGCGTCTTCGCCGCCGGCACCAGTGCCTCGAACTGCTCGCGCAACAGCTGCTTGAGCGGTGCACGCGGCGGCTTCGCGCGGCGCGGCGCGCTGCCAGCCGGAACCTGGCCTTCCCAGGGCGCGGCGCAGCGGCGGTCATCCGGGTCGGTGGACATCGAGCCCTGGATCATGCGCGCGCCACCGACGCCGTCGACCTGCGAGTGATGCAGCTTGGTGTAGAGCGCGAATCGGCGGTTCTCCAGGCCCTCGATCAGGTGCACCTCCCACAACGGCCTGCGGCGGTCCAGCGGATAGGAATGCAGGCGCGAGATCAGCGTGCCCAGTTCGCGCTCGCCACCCGGCTGCGGCAGCGCGGAATGGCGGAAGTGGTAGTCGAGGTCGATCTGGTCGGGCGTCAGCTCCTCCCAGGCCGGCA
The DNA here is from genome assembly GCA_035476855.1 of Solimonas sp. Lineage (GTDB taxonomy): Bacteria > Pseudomonadota > Gammaproteobacteria > Nevskiales > Nevskiaceae > Solimonas_A. The sequence goes on from DATILC010000313.1 coordinate 1,684, forward strand.
GCAGCTTGCGCAGCGGCCCGCGCTGCAGGCGGTAGTTGAACGGCGGCGCGAAGATGCGCGTGGCGCGGAAGCGTGCCGCCATCTGCAGCAGGTAGTCCGAAGGCGCATCCGGCGGCAGCGAGAAGATCAGCAGGCAGCCGATGTGCACCGGCATCTCGGCGCGCTCCAGGTACAGCCAGGCGGCGTCATTGGGCTTGAGGAATTGGGCCACGCTCTACTCCAGGGTCCGGGCCGGCAACTGCTGTCGCGCCCTGCGCTGCCAGATCAGCAGCCTGCGCATGGTGACGGCAGCAGGTCCCCTGACCAATGTGCAAGACGGCCAGTCCATTGATAGAAAGGGACAAGCTTTCGGACCGCTCCACTTGCTGCGCATGGTGACGGCCGCATCAGCTGCATTGATAATCCGGCCATCGCCACCCTGCCCCCCATGCCGATCGAGGAACTCCAGCGCAGCATCGTCAGCGCCCAGCTGCTGACCCAGCTCGCCGTCGCGCGCGGCATGCCGCTGGCCGACTGTCTGCAGGACACCGGCATCGGCGAGGCCATGCTGGCCGACCACCAGACCATGATCAGCGCAGCGCAGGAGCTGCAGCTGGTGCGCAACATCGTGCGCCGCCTCGGCCACATCGCCGGCCTCGGCCTCGATGCCGGCCTGCGCTACCACCTCGCGGTCTACGGCATCTGGGGCTTCGCCCTGGCCAGCAGCCCGAACCTGCGCAGCGCCGCCGACATCGCCTCGCGCTACCTCGATCTCAGCTTCGCCTTCGTGCGCTTCCGCTTCGAGGAACGCGGCACGGACCTCGCCATGGTGCTGGACACCAGCGCGATCCCGGAGGAGGTCCGCGGCTTCCTGCTGGAGCGGGATTTCGCCGCGCACAACCGCGCCATGCGCGAGATGCAGCCGGACGCGGTACCGCTGTCACTGCAGCTGCGCGGGCCACCCAGCCCCGCCGCCGCACGCATCGCCGAACTCTGCGGCGTCGAGCCCTGCTACGGTGCCGAGGAGAATGTCGCGCTGTACTCCGCGGAGCTGGTCGATGCGCCGTTGCCGCTGGGCAACAGCGAGTTCGCGCGGCTGTGCCTGGAACAGTGCCGGCAGTTGCTCAGCGCACGCCGGGCGCGCAGCGGCATCGCCGCCAAGGTGCGTGATCGCCTGCTGCTGGCACCGGCGATGATCCCGGACATCGCCGACATCGCCAGCTCGCTGCAGCTGTCACCGCGCAGCCTGCGCCGGCGGCTGGAGGAAGAAGGCACCAGCTTCCGCGACCTGCTCGACGAGGTACGGCAGATGCTGGCAGAGGAAATGCTCAGCACCGGCCGGATCAAGCTCAGCGAGATCGCCTTGCGCCTGGGCTATGCCGAGCCGGCCAGCTTCATCCACGCCTTCCGGCGCTGGAAGGGAGTGTCGCCGGCAGCGTTCAGGGACCAGCAGCAGGCCGGAAACCCGGAGTAGCGGCCTCAGACCTCGTGCACGAACAGCTTGCGATCGAAGCGCAGCTGCGGCCAGAACACGCCGTCATCGGCTCGCTCGCCCGCCCCCACCACCATGATCGGGAAGGCTGCGTCGTCGAGATCCAGCAGCTTGCGCACCCGCACCTCGTCGAAGCCTTCCATCATGCAGCTGTCGTAGCCGTGCGCGCGCAACGCCAGCACCAGGTTTTCGCAGGCCAGCGCCGTGCTCTTGGCGGCCCATAGCTTCACCTCGGCACCGGTGTAGGGCCCGCGCGGCACCGCCGCGAGCAGGCCGCCAGCCGCAGTCGCGGCCTTCTTCACCATCGCGAAGCTGTTCAGCGGGCCCGGCGCGTAGTTGTAGGGAATCAGCTGGTAGTAGCGCTTCACCAGCACCGGCACGTCGGGCATCGGCCACTCGCGCAGCATCTTGCGCGAGAACTCGCCCACGCGATCGGTGCGCGCGACGCAGACGATCAGCTCCGCCGCAGTCTTGGCCGCCAGCTGGCTCATGCAGGCTTTCACCAGCCGCGCCTTCTTCGCCGACGAGCGCACAACATAGAACTCCCAAGGCTGCAGGCCTGAGGAACAGGGCGCCAGCAGCGCCATGTCGAGGCAATCGTCCATGACTGCCTGCGGGATCGGCTTGTCGGTGAACTTGCGGACCGAGCGGCGGCTGGCAACGACCTTGCGGAAGGACTCGACGTCGATGCCCTGCGGCGCCGGCTCGTGGTAGCGCTCCTTGCCGTCGACCATCACCGTCGTCTTGGCGGCCGCCATTTTTGCGGCGGGCTTCTTCACGGCGGGCTTTTTTGTGGATTTCGCTTTGACTGCGCTGGGCATGGGTCGCTACCGATGAGGGGATGGAAGTGTACGGAAGACGCAAAGCATCAGGCTGCCGTCCATCCGCGGGCAAGCCCGCGGCGGACGGCAGCCTGGCAGCGGTCGTCGACGATCAGGCCGCGGCAGTAGCGCGGCGCGGCTTCGCAGCCGCCGGCTTTGCCGGCTTGCCGCCGAATACCAGCGCCTCATCCTCGATCGGCGCGAAACGCAGGATCGGCACATCGCGCACGTAATCCTGCACCACCTTCCAGGGCCGCTTCCTGCCCTGCTTCGGCAGCTGGTCGACGGCGCGCTGCACGTAGCCCGCGTTGAGGCCCCCCATGACGGTCTCCTCGACGCGGTTGTCGCCCTCACCATCGCGCGGCGTCACCGTGGCATAGCCCTTGCGGTCCATGTGCTGCAGCAGGCGACAGACGTATTCGCTGGCGATGTCGGCCTTCAGCGTCCACGAGGCATTGGTGTAGCCGATGACGATCGCGGCGTTCGGCACGTTCTCCACCAGTACACCCTTGTAGGTCATGCTTTCCTTCGGCACGAAGGGCTTGCCGTCGATGTCGACCTTGACGCCGCCCAGCAGCTGCACGTTGAGGCCGGTGGCGGAGACGATGATGTCGGCCTCCAGCTCCTGGCCCGACTTCAGCTTGATGCCCCTGGCGGTAAAGGAGTCGATGTGGTCGGTGACCACCGCGGCCTGGCCCTTGTTGATCGCCTTGAACAGGTCGCCGTTGGGCACCACGCAGAGGCGCTGGTCCCAGGGGCTGTAGCTCGGCGAGAAGTGGCGCAGGTTGGCCTTGTCGTCGAGCTGCGCGCGCACGCCGGCCAGCAACAGGCGACGCACCACCTGCGGACGGCGGCGCGACAGCTGGTAGAGGAAACGCTGCAACGTGATGTTGCGCGTGCGCGCCATGCGATAGACCAGCATGTCGGGCAGGAACTTCTGCAGGCGCGATGACAGCGGATCGACTGCCGGCAGCGTCATGATGTAGGTCGGCGAGCGCTGCAGCATGGTCACGTGCCCGGCCTTGCCGGCCATCGACGGCACCAGCGTGATCGCGGTGGCGCCACTGCCGATCACCACCACCTTCTTGCCGGCGTAGTCGAGCTTCTCCGGCCAGTGCTGCGGGTGGATGACCTGGCCCTTGAACTTCTCCTGGCCCGGAAATTTCGGCTGGTAGGGCGTGTCGTAGTTGTAGTAGCCGGTGCAACCCATCAGGAAGCCGCAGGTGTAGCTCAGCTGCTCGCCGCTGTCCTCGCGCACCGCTGTCAGCTTCCAGTGGGCGTCCGCGCTGGACCACGAAGCCGCCGTCACCTTGATGCCGAAGCGGATGTGCTTGTCGACACCGTACTCGGCGGCGGTCTGCTTCAGGTACTTCTTGATCGAGGAGCCGTCGGCGAGGATCTTCGGCTCGGTCCAGGGCTTGAAGTTGAAGCCGAAGGTGTACATGTCCGAGTCGGAACGGATGCCGGGATAGCGGAACAGGTCCCAGGTACCGCCGACGGCGCTGCGGCGCTCGAGGATGGCGTAGCTCTTGTCCGGGCACTGCCGCGTCAGATGGCAGGCCGCGCCCACGCCCGAAATGCCGGCGCCGAGGATCAGGACGTCGAAGTGTTCCGCTTGCATCGTGCTCTCCAGGGAAGGATCGTTGTTCAATGTGTACGAATGTCCACATAAGTAGACGATTGTCCACATGGGTGTCAATATCCCTGCCGACAGTCCCCGCTGGCACCCGGACGCATTCGCCTGAAATGAAACAAGTTCCCCAGAGACCCGGCACGATCGGCCGCGGCATCGGCGGCCGCCAGAAGCTGATCGACGCTGCGCTGGAGCTGGCCTCCACTACCCGCAGCCTCGCCTCGCTGGGCCTGCGCGAGGTCACCCGCTGCGCCGGCCTGGCACCCAACTCGTTCTACCGCCACTTCAAGGATTTCGACGACCTTGGTCTGGCCGCGGTCGAGATGCTCGGCGGAGAACTGCGCCGCGGCCTGCGCGAGCGCCGGCGCCGTCCCTCGCAGAGCCGCAAGGCGACCGGACTTCTCGACAGCAGCAACCGGCTGAACCCGGCGGCACGCGAGATGATCCGCTCCACCGTCGGGCTGGTGCTGGACTTCGTCGATGAACACCCCACCGCATACATCGTCGGCATCCGCGAACTCCACGGCAGCTCGCCGACCATGCGCAAGGCGGTGAACCATCTGCTGGATGCCTTCGCCGCCGATATGGCGGAGGACGTGCGCGCGCTGGTGGACATCCCGGGACTCGGCACGGAGGCGCTCAACGAAATCTCGCGCCAGATGATCCGCCAGATGACCTTCTTCTCGATGGACTACCTCGAACAACCCGGGCGGCGCGACGCGATCCGCGACGAGGCCGAGCGCTTCATCGTGCGCATGTTCGCGGGAGAGATGGCGATGGCGGAAGCGAAGAAGCCGGCGCGGAAGGTGGCGAAGCGCGGTTAGACGGAGACACGGAGCCTAGAGCGGCGTTTCCGCCGGGAGATTCATGTCCAGGCTGGGCTCCCGATCATGGCTCTTTCGTTCCTGCAGTTCCTTCATGATGGAGCGGTGCTTCTCCCTGCTCAGGGGATAGCCTGCGAGGACGACCAGGGTTGCCGCCGTCAGCACTGCCGCACCTGGCCCGTATGCCAGGCCCAGCAACTGGGTCGTCCGCTCGGGAATCTCCGCAACCGCACCGGCGCTGACGGCCTTCGTGGGGAAGTCGATCAGCTGCAGCGCGACACCCGACAACAGGGCGCCGAGGCCATTGGCGGCCTTGGCTGCGAGCGTCCAGCCGGCAAAGTAGAAGCCTTCGACGCGCACCCCGTAGTGGTACTCGTGCTCGTCGAGGGCATCGGTGGTCATCGCCATCAGCGCCATCATGGCGGACGTCATCGTCATGCCGGCCAGCAGCTGGGCACCCGCGAGCGCCAATCCCAGCGCGTTGCCCTCCAGGGGCAGGAGACCGCAGAGCCTCAGGGCCGGGGGAGCCGCCTGCGCCAGCATCATGCCGAACACGGCAAGTACGATGGTCTTGCGATGCTCCCAACGCTTGATCAGCAAGCCGCCGATGGGGGCGCCCAGGATCAAGCCAACCGTCAACGAGATGATGGCCACCTGCACCTGCTCGCCGCCCAGCTTCCAGAAGAAGGTATAGGCATGGAGGCTGAGTGATTGCGTCACGCTCTGGGCGGCGCTGCTGAGGAGGCAGGCCGTGAAGATGATGCGGAAGGTGGAGCTGCGGAACAGTTGCCCGATCTCGCGCAGCAGTTCACCCAGGGTACCTGCCTCGCGTGGCGGCGGCGGGTGCTGCCGCCCGAGCGTGCGCCAGACCGAGTACATCGCCGCTGCGGCCATCAGAGACACCAGCCCGGCCAGTGCCAAGGCGAAGGCTGGATAGCCCTCTGGGCGCGCAATGCCGCCTTCTCCCTTGAAGAACAGGCCAAAGCCGAGCAGCACGGTCACCAGCGACAGGGTCACGGCCGCGCCCCAGCGCCAGGTGATGATGCGCGCGCGTTCGGTGTCGTCGTCGCTGATCTCCGCACCGACCGCGAGGTAGGGCAATGCAAATGTCGAGAGGCCGATGCGGATGCTGATGCAGAGCATCATCACGATGCCGAACAGCAGGGGTTGCTGCTCGATGCGCGGCAGCGTGAACAGCAGCACGAAAGCCCCCAGCGCCAGGGGGATGGCACCGAGCATGAACGGCAGCCGTCGCCCCAGGCGCGAACGGCAGTGGTCCGAACGCATGCCGATCCAGGGATCGAGCAAGGCGTCGATCACCAGTCCGGCTGCGACCGCGAAGCCGGCGAGCGCCGGCGACAGTCCGCAGATGCTGGTGAGGTAGTACAGCAGGAAGACGTTCAGCGCGATGTTGATCATCGCATCCGGCGCGGCGCCGAGGCTGTAGGCCAGGCGCAGGCCGGCGGACAGCGGCTGCTGGCGCAGCGATGCATCGGGACGCCCGGCCGCCGGAATGGCAGCCGGTGTCTGCAGACTGTTGGACAAGATGATTCCCCTCGTAATTCGTCAGGTGGCCCTGATCACCAGGTCGGTCGGCAGGAGGACCGAAGCGGCAGGTGTGCCCTGGATGGTTTGCATGAGGCGCTCGACGAGGATCGCCCCGGCCATCCGGGTGTCCTGCCTGACGGTAGTCAGGGGAGGCGCGTGATGGATCGCCGCCGGACTGTCGTCGTAGCCGCAGACGCTGCAGGACTCCGGCACCTCGATGCCGCGCTCCCTCAGTGCCGCCAGCGCGCCCATGGCCATGGTGTCGCTGCCGGCGAACAAGGCGTCGGGCACGGACTTGCCCGAGTCCAGGCGGTTGAGCATGGCGTTGCGGCTGGCGACGAAGGAGAGATCAGGCACCTCGAGTTCCTCGACGGCCCCGCTCCAGGCCTCGGCAAAGCCCTGCTGGCGCTGCTCGATCTCGATGTGGCCGCGCGGACCGAGGAACATCGCGCGCTTGCGCTTCAGGCTGCGGAAGCGCTGCGCGACCAGGCGGCCGCCGAGCAGGTTGTCGCTGCCGACGATGCAATAGCTCGCGTCGCTGCGATGGGCGCCCCAGACAACGAAGGGCACGCCGGCCTTGGCCAGGGAACGGAACTCTTCATGGCGGCCGCTCTGTCCCAGGAAGATGATGCCGTCGACGCCCTTGTTGGCGGTCATCTGCTCGAAGCCGCCCTGGTGGGCAGACTGCTCCGAGCACAGCAGCACGTCCTGCTGCCGCACGGCGAGCGCGTTGGCGATGTTGCCGAGCAGTTCGAAGTGGAACGGATCCGAGAGGCGGTTCTCCGGCAGATGCGGAAAGTCGATGACCAGGGCGATGGTGTCGGTACGCCGGCGGCGCAGGTTTTGCGCGCTGCGGTTGACGACATAGCCATGGCGCCGGGCGACTTCGAGGATGCGCCGCTTGGTCTCGTCGGACACCAGCGGGCTGTCCTGCAGCGCACGGGACACGGTGGGCTTCGACACGCCGGCGAGGCGTGCGATGTCGTCCATCCGCTTGGGGCCTGTGTTCTTCTTCACGGTCTTGAATCGGGTTTCCGGCTGCTGACGGGATGCAATCTAGCAGTCTTTGCAATCGATTTCAAAAAACGCTAGAGTCCGCGCCATGTTGAATCCTGCCCCCATCTCCACCCACGGGTTTCCGGAGCCCGCTGCCCATCTGTCCGAGGAGGCACGGCGCTATTTCCGCGAGACCTTCTCCCGGGCGGAGCGGGACGCCCTGCGGCTGCCGGCGGCGGATGACGTCGAGGGATTCCAGCAGCGCAACAAGGAAGAACTGCGCCGGCGGGAGCCGATGAATGCAGCGCTGCTCGAGCGCTACGCCCCCGAGCTGCGGCCGATCCGGCTGGGCGGCGTCGCGGTCAGCGACATCCGTCCCGCGCGCGGCGCCCTCCCCGGCAAGGCCCTGCTCTATGTCCATGGCGGCGGCTTCGTCGGCGGCGCCGCCCACGATGCCCTCGACAGCACCCTGCCACTGGCGGAGGAGACCGGCCTGCGCATTCTGTCGGTCGACTACACGCCCGCGCCGGAAGCGGACCATGCGCTCATCGGCGAGCAGGTCCTCGCGGTGCTGGCGGCGCTTTACGCACAGGGCTTCGCACCCGGGGACATCGCCATCTACGGCGATTCGGCTGGCGCCACGATCGCTGCCTCCGCGATGCTGCGTGCCCGCGCCCGGGGCCTGCCCCTGCCGGCCGCGCTGGTCCTGTGGTCCCCCTGGGCGGACCTGAGCTGCGGCGGCGACAGCTATCGCACGCTGGTCGATGCCGAACCGTTCTATACGGAGGACACCTTCTTCGCCATCGCCGCCCGCAGCTACGCCGGCGAGAGCGCCCTGGCCGACCCGCTGGTTTCCGTGCTTTTCGCCGACTACGCGCCCGGCTATCTGCCGACGCTGATCCAGTGCGGCACCCGGGAGTTGCTGCTCAGCGACGCCATACGACTGCACCGCCGGATGCTCGACAGCGGCGTCGACGTGGAGCTCGAGCTCTACGACGGGCTGTGGCATGTCTTCCAGTTCAAGCCGGTCGATTCGCCGGAGGCCGCCCTTGCCCGGAACCGGACCGGCCGATTCCTGCTCCGGCGGCTCGGCGTCGCCTGACGTCATCCCATTCAGATGAAGTTCGCCCAAAAATGAAACCGATTGCACAAGTTCATGGCTGGAAGCTCCGGGGACTCATGGCCCTCACCGAACTGCTGGCGCGCTTCGGCATCGGCGGCGCGTCGGCAAAGGCGATGAGCCTGCCGCTCGAACGCCGGGCCGCGGTCGTTCCTGCTCCGTGGATGCTGCTACCTATGCCCGGGACGGGCATCGAACGTTCGACCGTGCCGGGGCGTGGTGGCCCGATCCCGGTCAAGCGCTTCCTCCCGCGCGCGCCCAGGCCTGGCGCGACGCCGATCCTGTTCCTGCATGGCGGCGGCTGGATCGCCGGCGGCGTCGACTCGCTGGATTACCTCTGCACCAACCTCTGCGACCGTCTCGGCACCGTGGTCACCGCCGTGGGCTACCGGCTGGCGCCCGAGCATCCCTTCCCCGCAGCGCTCGAGGACTGCGAGGACGCACTCGAAACGGCGCTGGCGCAGTCATCGCTGGTCGATGTCGTCGGCGACAGCGCCGGTGGCAACCTGACCGCGGCACTGAGCCTGCGCATGCGAGGCCGCAGCAGCATCCGCAAGCAGGTGATCATCTACCCCTTCCTCGATCTCACGATGGCCTCGCCCTCGATCGACCCGCCGCGGCAGGGCATGTCACGGCGTGACGCGGAACTGATCATCGAAAAGTATCGCGGCGCGGCAGCAGTCGACGACCCCTTCGTCTCGCCGCTGCATGCGCCGGACCTGAGCGGACTGCCGCCGGCGATCATCGTCACGGCGGATGCCGATCCCCTGCGCGACGACGGCATCCGCTATGCGGATCGCCTGCGCGAGGCCGGCGTCCCGGTGCATTTCGAGAACTACATGGGCATGCCGCACGCCTTCCTGTCGCTGGCCAGCCTCTGCCCCGCGGCGCCCGTGTGCATCGACATGCTCGTCGGGGAGCTGCAAGCGTGAGCGTCGACACCGCGCATGCCTTCGAGTGGAGCGTCGCCGATGCCGATGTGCTCGGCCCGGGCGACCGCGCAGAAATCCAGGCCCGTTCGGACTGCGCCCGCAGCCTGCTCAACAGCGTGCGTCATCCGTCGGTGCCGGCGGTAACGGAACTGCATCTGCCGCTGGCCAGGCCGGTGGTGGGCCACGGTCGCTCCGATCCGTCGCCGGGCCTGGCGAGTCCGCTGATCGAGGAGGCGCGCAACTTGCGCCTGCATGACGACTTCAAGTCGCTGTCCGACCTGCATCGTCGCGAGCAGGATGCCGCCTCGACCGCGCAGTGGCAGGAGGAGTTCGCCGCCCTGTCCACACTCCCGCCGGAGGAGCGTCTCGAACGCCGGCGCGCCCTGCTGACCTGCTACCTCGCCTCGGCCTACGAGGCGGAGGACGATTTCGAGGGGCTCGATTCCGAACTGGTCCAGCCACGGTGGGCGCTCGATCATCCCGATGCGCGTGTGCGCGCGGCCTTCGACCACATCGAAACGCATTGGAACAAGCTGGTGAAGACCAGCGCCGGCGCCCGCGGCAGCTCGCTGCTGCGCACGCCCTATCCTTTCCTGATTCCGGCCGGGCGTTTCCGCGAGGCGTATTACTGGGACACCGCCTTCGGGATCGATGGGCTGATCGCCACGGGCAGGCTGGAGCTTGCGCGGATGCAGGCCGACAACTTCCTCGAACTGATCCGGCGCTTCGGCTTCGTGCCCAACGGCAACCGCGACTACTACCTGAGCCGTTCGCAACCGCCGCTGTCCAGCCGCCTGATTCGCACCGTGGTCGAGGCCAGCCACGCCGAGGTCCATCAGAGCGGCGATGCCGATCGCGCGGCCACCCTGCTGGCCTGGGTGCGGGAGCGCGCGCTGCCGCTGCTCGCCAGCGAGTTCCTGGATTTCTGGTCGAACCCGGAGACGCGCTTCGACGCCGCGACCGGCCTGCACCACCACTGGGACGCGCTTGAGGTGAAGCGCCCGGAACGCTACTCCGAGGACGAGGAGCACGACCTCGGCAAGACCCTGCGCGACGTGCGAGCCATGGCCGAATCGGGGCTGGATTTCACCATCCTCTACACCGGCCCCTCCGGCAAGAACGAGATGTCGGGCTTCGCCCCGGTGATGCTCAATGCGCTGCTCGCGCAGTTCGCCGGCGACGTCGCCTCGCTGGCCGGCTACGCCGGCATGGAAGAGCTGCGTGAGCGCTTCTCCCGGCTTGCCGAAGAACGCCGCGCGGCGATCGATCGCCATCTCTGGGACGAGGAAGGCGGCTGCTACCGCAGCCTGCACCTGCAAACCCGCCAGCGCAGCAGCGGCATCGGCTTCACCGTGTTCGCACCGCTGTTCGCCGGCATCGCATCAAAGCGCCAGGCGGAGCGCGTGCTGCAGGCGGCGCAGCCGCTGCTGCGGCGCGGTGGGATCGCCGGCTCCAGCCGCTTCGACTCGCTGCACCAGTGGGATGGCGACAACGGCTGGGCGCCGGCGCAGGTGATGGCGGTGCGAGGGCTCCAGCGCTACGGATTCGACACGGCCGCACGTGACATCGCGCAGCGCTGGATCGAGGCGCTCACCACGGTCTTCGAGAAGCATGGCGGCTTCTTCGAGCGCATCAATGTCGAGACGCTCGACCTGCCGGTCCGCAAGGGGCACCAGTACCCCGTCCAGGAAGGTTTTCTCTGGACCAATTCCAGTTTTGTGTGGATGGCCACCGAGGTCCTCGGCCATTCCCTGATACCCATCTCGGGGCCAAGCACCCCGGAAACCGGCCAGGCATCCCTGGCTGAATCTTGAGTGACGAGGAGAACACCGTGTTGAAGAAGCCCACCATGCGCGGGACAGGAATGGCACCGCTGATGGCCCTGATGATCGGAGGCTGCCTGCTCGCCGCCATGCCCCAGAGCGCGCTCGCCCAAGAGCAGCCGGCTGCACCTGCCGAGACGCAGGGCAGTGAAACCTCCGAGGACCTTCTGCTCGAAGATCTGCTGGACTCGACTGAGCCAGCCGAATCGCCTGAGGCCGCGGCACCGGCCGCAGCCCCGGAAGCGTCGCCGGCTGCCCCGCCGGCCAACGCGAGCAAGGACGACGAAATCCTGCCGACCATCGCGATCGAGCAGAAGGCCACGCCGACGCCGACGCTCAAGGCTCCGCCGTCCCATCCGCAGATCGAGGAAGTGGTCGTCACCGCCACCAAGCGCTCCGAGAACGTCCGCGATATCCCGGCCAGCATCACCGCCCTGTCCGGCGAGGAACTGGAGCAGCGTGGCGCGCAGGACACCGCCGACATCGTCAAGCTGGTGCCGGGCGTGAACCTGACCTCCACCGGCGATACGCCCCCGCGCGTGACCATTCGCGGCATTTCCTCCGACATCGGCACCAGTTCGACCACCGGCATCCTGTTCGGCAACGTCTCGTTCTCCGAAGCCTTCGCGCCGGTCGTGGCGCTGGATCCCAATCCCTTCGACATGGCCTCGGTGGAAATCCTCAAGGGGCCGCAGGGCACGCTGTATGGCGCCTCGGCGCTGAACGGTGCGGTGCGCTACGTGCCCGCGCCGCCGAAGTTCGGCGAATACGAGCTCAAGTACTTTGGCCAGTACACCTCGATCAAGGGCGGCGACGCGGCGCCCACCTACGGCGCCGCGGTCAATGTGCCCTTGTACGAGGATTCTCTGGCGCTGCGTGTGATGGCCTTCGATCGCACGGCGCCGGGCTTCATCGACAACACGCGGATTCCTTACGAGGACACCAACCGCACCGACCAGAAGGGTGGGCGCATCCTGCTCGGCTGGCGCCCCGGCGAGGCCTGGGACATCCTGCTCACCGGCGCCTACCAGTCGACGGACTATCGCGACACCGGCATTGCCGACAACGACGAAGGCCGTCTCGAAACCTTCGACCGTCCGCGTCGCAGCCCGAATCATGTCGAGTACAGCTTCGCCGATCTCAGCCTGAGCTACACCGGCGACTGGGCGCAGTTCGTCTCCGATACCTCGTACATCAAGAAGAACGGCCACAACTTCTTCGATGCCAGTTCGCGCTCCACCGGTTCAGGCGACCTGGCGGTGATCGCGCAGGAGTACACCGGCGAGTCCATCACCTACGGGCAGGAATTCCGGCTGGCGTCGATCGACGATCCGGACAGCAACTGGAAGTGGGTGGCCGGCCTGTTCGCCTGGCAGCAAGGCCTCGAGAACACGCTGACCGTGCCGCTGGCCGTAGACCTGGCACCGCTGGCGGACATCCTCGAGGCGCTGCAGCTGACCCCGCTGAGTTCGCTGTTCTCCGCCAGCGGCTCGCCGCTGGTGCTGCAGGGCGCGGCCGACGTGAAGGTCAAGGAACTCGCTGCCTTCGGCGAAGTCACGCGCAAGCTGGGCTATGACGTCGAAGTCACGCTGGGCGGGCGCCTGTATCGCACCGTCTCCGGCGGCAAGAACGTCGAGTCCGGCGTCTTCTTCCTCGCGCAGACGGGCGAGTCGCCCCATGTGAACGAGGGCGAGATCGCCGAGCGTGGCTTCAACCCCAAGGCCTCGATCACCTGGCACTACAACGGCGAAATCCTCGCCTACGGCAGCATCTCCAAGGGCTTCCGCGTCGGCGGCATCCAGACCGGTGCGACGACGCCGGTATCGCAGAATGCCGCGCCGAAGACCTACAAGTCGGACTTCCTGTGGAACTACGAGATTGGCGTGCGCACGCAGTTCCTCGAGAACACGCTGCGCGTGGACCTGACCGGCTTCTGGGTCGACTGGAAGGATCCGCAGAGCCTGCAGCCGGATGCCTCGGGCCTGGCGGTCTATCTGGACAACGTCGGCGGCGTGCAGAGCAAGGGTCTGGACCTGTCGGTGCAGTACCTGATGCCCTGGGCCGGCATGATGCTGACCTCCGGCGTCTCCTACGCCGACACCGTCACCACCGAGGACTTCACCACCGCCGACGGCACCGTCTATCCCACCGGTTCGAACTGGCCGCTGGCGCCGCAGTGGCAGAGCGCCACCAACCTGTCGTTCATGTACCCGCTCGGAAACTGGGCCGTGGGCGGATACGCGACCTACACCACGATCGGCACCACCGTGCCGGTGTTCGGTGCACATGAGATCTTCGGTTACCAGCAGGTCGACCTGCAGTTGAGCGTGTCCAACGAGAAGCTCAAGTGGCTGCCGCAGGTCGCGCTGATCCTGAACAACCTGACCGACGAGCGCGGGCTGACCAATGCCTTCACTTCGGGCGTCCCCAGCGATGACCTGGCGGCCGAGGAGTACTACTACATCACGCCGCGCTCGGTCACCCTGCGGTTCATGGGCCGCTTCGGCGAATAAGGAGGCGACCGTGTTCTCCAATCAGACTGTCGTATCGAATCGTTCGACCTCAGGCTCGCGCAGCCGCCGGCTGCACAGCGCCGAGGGCGTGCAAGCGCGCCCGGAAGGCGTTCGCCAGGATCTCACTGCCCGCGAACGCGAGGTCCTGGGGCTCGCAGGCCAGGGCCTGTCCATCAAGCGCATCGCCCAGACGCTCGGAATTTCTTCCGGCACCGTCACCTGGCACCTGAAGAACTGCTACCAGAAGTACGGCGTCGGCTGCCGCGAACAGGCACTGCGGCAGGCGCGGCTACAGGCGCAGATCGGGCCGGTCGGCACCTCGGTCTGCACCTGCGGACGTGTCCATACTCTGTGGGGGCCGGTAGCCGCAGAGGTCTCATGGAACGCAGGGGAGCAGAAGTGAAGCAGGAAATGAAGTTCAAGGGCTTGCGCCTGCGCGCGCTCTACTCGATGTTCCGGCTGCTGCGCTCGCTGGGCCTCGGCGAGAATGCAGAGAAGGCCGTTGCGCAGCCGATCGCCGTGCGCAAGGCCATGCGCGCGCCCGGCTGGACCACGCTGCCCCTGCCGGCGGACGTGACCATGAAGCGCGGGACGATCACCGGCCGTTCCGGGCCCATCGCCATCAAGACCTACCTGCCGCCGAAGCTGAACCCGGATTGCCCGCGCGTGCTGTTCCTGCACGGCGGCGGCTGGATCCACGGCGGCCTCGACACCCTCGACCACCTGTGCGCGAGCGTGAGCCGCGAGGCGCAGTGCATGATCGTGTCGGTGGACTACCGGCTGGCGCCGGAAACCCCGTTCCCCGGGGCGCTCGAGGATTGCGACGACGCCCTCGGCTGGCTCGCCAGCGAGCCGTCGCTGGGGCCGATGCCCGCGGCCGGCATTGCCATCCTGGGTGAAAGCGCGGGCGGCAATCTCGCCGCGGCCCTGTGCGTGCTGCGTGCGCGCGGCGGCAACTCGGTCATCAGGCACCAGATCCTGATCTACCCCGCCCTCGATGCGACCCTGGCATCGGAATCCATGAACCTCGACCAGCCCGGACTGGAACGGCACAACATGCTTCGCGTGCTGGAAATGTATCGCGGCAAGGCGGAACTCACCGACCCGCTGCTGTCGCCGATGTTTGCGGAAAACCTGTCGTCGCTGCCGCCCGCACTGATCCTCACCGCCGATATCGATCCCCTGCGCGACGACGGCGTGCGCTACGCCGCCAAGCTAGCCGGTGCCGGCGTGCGCGCCCGGCACGTCAACTATCCCGGCATGCCGCATGGCTTCTTCTTCATCCCTCGCATCGCCTCGGCTGCAAAGGAAGGCCTCGGCGAGATCAGCAGGGAAATCGCCGGACTGGCCGTGCCTGCCAAGGCAGCCGGGAGGATTGGCCGATGAAGACACGACCGAACTTCACCTGGAAGCTGCGCTGGGCCTTGCGTCTCATGTCCTTGCTCGCACGCCTGGGCGTCCTGCCGACGCCCGAGGCCGTCGCCCGCTGGCCCGCCGCCCGGCGCAAGGCGCTCAAGTCCTTCGGCTGGATGACCTACCCTTCGCCGACATCGGTACAGACCGCGCGTGAAACCATCGCCAGCGCCGACGGTCCCCTGGAACTCAAGTGGTTCCGCACCACGGCCACGCAGGCTCCGGCGATCCTGTTCATCCACGGCGGCGGTTGGGTCGTCGGTGGGGTGGATTCGCTGGATTACCTTTGCGCCAACCTCTGCGATCGACTGGGTGTCGCGGTCGTCGCGGTCGACTACCGTCTGGCACCGGACCACCGCTTTCCAGCGGCCCTGGAAGATTGCTATGACGCGCTGTCCTGGATCGCGGCTCGCTCAACAGGGCCCGTGCTCGTGATCGGCGACAGCGCCGGCGGCAACCTCGCAGGCGCCCTGTGCCTGCTCGCCCGCGATCGCGGCGGCCCGGCCATCGCCCACCAGACGCTGGTCTATCCCAGCCTCGATGCGGCGATGGAGTCGCCGTCGATGTCGCAGCCGCATCCCGGCATGGCCAGGGCAGACATGGCGCTGGCGCTGCAGCACTATCTGGGCGATCACGACCGCTACGATCCGCTGGCCTCGCCGATCCATGCCCGGGATCATCGCGGCCTGCCGCCGGCCTTCATCGTCACGGCCGAGCATGACCTGCTGCGCGACGACGGCCCCCGCTACGCGGATTGCCTGCGCAATGCCGGCGTTGCGGTGCGCTACGTGAACTACCCGGACATGCCGCACGGCTTCCTGTCGCAGCCCAAGCTGTGTCCCGGCGCGCCGGGCGCGCTCGCCGACATCGTCGAAGAGATGCGGCCCTACCTGCGGGCGGTATCCGCACCGTGAGTACGACATGACACAGAACAGGGAACTGCAGGGCCGGCGACTGAAGCTGCTGTACGGCTTCATCCGCCTGACCGCCCGCCTGGGCCTGACGCCCACGGCCGATAAGATCGCGAGCCTGCCCATCGACAAGCGCAAGGCCAACAAGGCCGCCCGCTGGACGACCCTTCCCTTGCCGCCTGATGTCGCCATGAGCTACGGCAGCATCGCCGCGCGTTCCGGCCCGCTGACCATCAAGACCTACCAGCCGCCACGGCTCAAGCCCGATGTGCCGCGCGTGCTGTTCCTGCATGGCGGCGGCTGGATCACCGGCGGCGTCGACACGCTGGACCATCTCTGCGCCAATGTCTGCCGCGCGGCGCAGTGCATGATCGTCTCGGTCGACTACCGGCTGGCGCCGGAAACCCCCTTCCCCGGCGGACTCGAGGATTGCCACGACGCGCTGCAGTGGCTCGCCAGTGATCCCTCGCTGGGTCCGGCTCCAGCCAGCGGCATCGCCGTGATAGGAGAAAGCGCCGGCGCCAACCTGGCTGCGGCACTGTGCCTGCTCGGCGCGCAGTGCGGCGGAGCGCCCATACGCCACCAGACGCTGATCTACCCCTGCGTCGACGCCACGCTGGAGTCTCCTTCCATGGCCGACGGCCCGCCCGGCTTCCAGAAGAAGGACATCGCGTGCCTGATCGACATGTATCGCGGCAGCGCATCGCTCACCGATCCGCTGCTGTCGCCGATGCACGCCGCAAGCCATGCCGGGCTGCCACCCGCGCTGATCATCACCGCGGATCTCGATCCCGCGCGCGATGACGGCGCCCGCTACGCCCGCCTGCTCGGCGAGGCCGGCGTGCCGGTGCGCTACATCAACTACCCCGGCATGCCGCATGGCTTCTTCTTCATCCCCCGCATCGCCTCGGCCGCCATGGCAGGCATCGCCGAGATCAGCAATGAAATCGCGGCGCTGGCACAGCGATGAATCGCGGCCGCGTACGGGATACCCTGCGCAAGCGCTGACGTCTTCCGATATTGCTTGAGGATATTTTCGATGAGAGCCGGCCTGATGCAGTCCACCCCGCTGTTGATTTCGTCGATCCTGAACTTTTCCGAGCGGGCGCATGGGCGCCGCGA
This sequence comes from Solimonas sp., assembly GCA_035476855.1. Taxonomy (GTDB): domain Bacteria; phylum Pseudomonadota; class Gammaproteobacteria; order Nevskiales; family Nevskiaceae; genus Solimonas_A. Next base: position 18,811 of record DATILC010000313.1, read on the forward strand.
GATCGTCTCGCGACTCATCGACGAGCCGCTGTGGCGTTACGACTTTGCCGGCCTTGCCCTGCGAGCCCGCAAGACCGCCCAGGCGCTACGCCGCCTGGGCGTGGACGCCGGCGGCGCCGTCAGCAGCCTGGCCTGGAACACCCACCGGCACCTGGAATTGCTCTACGCCGTGCCGGGCATGGGCGCTGTCCTGCATACGGCGAATCCGCGGCTGCATGACGAGCAGATCATCTACACGCTGAACCACGCCGACAGCACGGTATTGCTGTTCGACCGCAACCTGCTGCCGCTGGTCGAGCGCATCGCTCCGAGGCTGAGCCAGATCAAGACCTACGTGATGCTCTGCGACGCCGAGCGCCATGACAGCGGAACCGTAGGCGCGCTGTGCCATGAAACCCTGCTCGCTGCCGAGGCCGGCGATTTCCGCTGGCCCAGCTTCGACGAGAACGCGGGCGCCGTGCTGTGCTACACCTCGGGCACCACGGGCGATCCCAAGGGGGTGCTCTACAGTCATCGCGCCATCGTCATCCACGCGATGGCAGAGGGCCTGGCTTCCGCCTTCGGGATCACCGCATTCGACGTGGTGATGCCGTGTTCGTCGCTGTATCACGGGACCGCCTGGGGCCTGCCCTACGCCGCGCTGATCTGCGGCGCCAAGTTCGTCTTGCCCGCCGACAAGATGGACGGCGCCAGCCTGCATGAGCTGATCGCCGGTGAGGGCGTGACCTTCACCGGTGGCGTGCCGACGATCTGGACCGGCTACCTGAACTGGCTGGCCCAGAATGCCGCGACCCCTGGAAGCCTGAAGCGGATCACGATCGGCGGCTCGGCCGTGCCCCGCGTGATGGCCGAAACCTTCCACCAGCGCTACGGCGTGCAGGTGCTGCAGATCTGGGGGATGACGGAAACCTGCCCGCTCGGCGTCGTGGCCACCCCGACTCCCGAACTGGCCGCGCGCGGCGACGAGCAGATGCGGGAGACCCTCTGGACCCGACAGGGCCGGCTGCAGTTCGGCATCGAGTTGCGCTGCGTCGACGAGGCCGGCAACGAGGTGCCGCGTGACGGAAGCTCTTCAGGCTCGCTGCAGGTGCGCGGCCCCTGGGTGGTGCAGCAGTACTACCGGCGTGACGAGTCGGCGACCGACGCCGATGGCTGGTTCGATACCGGAGACGTCGCGACGCTGGACGAGGACGGCTTCCTGCGCCTCACCGACCGCAAGAAGGACGTGATCAAGTCGGGCGGCGAATGGATCAGCTCCATCGACCTGGAGAACATCGCGGTGGGCTGCCCGGGCGTGAAGCTGGCAGCGGCGGTGGGTGTGCCCCATCCCAGGTGGGAGGAGCGCCCGATACTGGTCATCGAAGCGCTGCCCGGCCATGCGCCGACCAGGGAAGCGGTGCTCCAGTACCTCGCCCCCCACATCGTCAAATGGTGGACGCCGGACGATGTCGTCTTTGCGAATGTGCCGCTGACGGCGACCGGAAAGATCGACAAGAAGCAGCTGAGGGAACGGTATCGTGATCACTTGCTGGGCGCTCGACCCAACGCGGGCCACGAGTGAATCCACTGGATCGACTCCAGGGTTGCCAGATGTCTGCCATGCAGGCGGACGGCGGCCATCTGCATGGGCGGTTACGGGCTCAGGCCTGTGGTCCTGATCTGAGGACGACTCGCCGTGCCAAAGGCTGAAAACAAAAAAGCGGAGCTACCTTTCGGTAGCCCCGCCAAAAAGCACCCTGTCGCTTGCCGGTGAGGAAACCGGGGGAATCGGGTGCCGACGAGGAATCGTCGCGGACCGCGCTTACTTGGTGGTCATCTTCTGCACCGAGCTGGCGCTGAAGTAGTCGTTGCCGAAGCTGACGGTGAGGTCGTAGGGCTTGTCCTCGTTGAAGGCCGCGGTGATGAAGTAGCGGCCCGAGGTGAAGTGGTAGATCACTTCCGGGATGGTGAAGCTGGCCAGCAGGTTCGACGCAAAGCCGACATGGCCTTCCTGGAACTGGTAGAGCTGGTCGCGGTTGTCGTAGTCGTCGACCGCGGCGATGTTCCAGCTGTCCTCGTCGATGTAGAAGCGGCGCTTCTTGAAGGTATGGCTGGTGCCTTCCTTCAGACTGGCCTCGACCACCCAGACGCGGTGCAGCTCGTAGCGCGGCAGTTCCGGATTGATGTGCTTGGGACGGATCAGGTCCTTGTACTTGATGGTGTTGCCGGCGATCTTGTTGGAGTTGTACGGGATGAATATCTCCTTCTTGCCGAGCAGCTTCCAGTTGTAGCGCTCGAGCACACCGTTGAACATGTCGACCTGGTCGTAGAACTGGTGACCGTCAGTTCCCTCATACGGGTTGTCGCAACACACGGTCGGCGCGCGGCGGATGCGCTTGAGGCCCGGCGAGTACAGCCAGGCGGCACGGCCGGCAGCGCCGGTACCGGCTTTCTCGTGCACCAGGATGAAGGTGCCGGCCATGCGCGGCGGCGCGACGGTCTTCGACAGGTACTTGAGGAATTCGCCGGAAGTCTTCGTCAGTGGCACCGGGTTCTTGATCGAGCCGTAACCGAAGGTCACGTCCTCGATGATCTTGGTCTCCTGGTACTGGCCATTGGGCTGGACCACGAACTGGTTGTTGTAGCGCGTCGCTGCCTCGCCGCGGAACTTGAGCTTGTGGTTCCACACCGGCTCTGCACCACTCTTCGGGATCGGGAACGGAAAACCGAGCTTGCAGTTGTCCGGCGTATCGACCGTGACCAGTTCGCAGGTCGAGGCGTTGGCGACGGTCGCCTTGTAGATGACGTCCGGCCAGGCGACGACGCGGCGCGTCGGGTAGACATTCATCTTGTAGCTGTCGTAGGTATTGAGCAGCTTCTTGTGCCCTTCGGTCAGCTTGCCGAGGTGCTGCGCGATGTTGGCCTTGCTGATGCTGTACAGCGGCTTGTCGCCATCGGTCTCAGGGTTGTTGGGGTACTCGCCCTTCAGCGCACCGCGCTGCTTGCCCGGCGTCCACTCGGGAATCGTTCCGTCCTTGTTTCCGGCTTTCTCGGCGCCGATCGGCGTCAGGTCCCTGCCCAGACGCGCGGCTTCCTCGGCACTGGCCTTGGCAAACACGCTGCCGGTGGCCAACGTCGCGGCGAGCGCGGCGATGACGGTGCTGATCCTCAACTGCATGATTTGTCTCCTGCTGTGGTGCTGCTGTATCCCGCGGGCAGCACTGAGCTTGCCGGTCCATCAGGGAAATGAGGATGAGGATTGCGGCCATGCGGTTGCGATTGATGGCCAGCTTTCGCTGCCCCCACGGAGCAGCGATCTGCATGTAAAAAGAAGGGGCGCCGAAGCACCCCAATTTCCCCTACAAGGTTTTCAGGTACTCGATGACCGCCTTGCGCTCCTGCTCCGTCAGCGCGTCGCTGAAGTCGTGGCCGCCGTTGCCATTGCCGAGCTTGCGCGTGTCGTAGATGAAGCGCTTGTCCTCGCCGCCGGGCACCAGGTCCGGCAACACCACCAGCGCCGACCAGTTGAAGCCCGAATACAGCAGGTTCATCACGGTCTGCGTGATGGAGGGCTGCTCCGGCAGCACCGGGTTGCAGTTGATCAGCGGATTGCCCGGCAGGTCGCCGCAGGCCAGCGTGTCGTACTTCCAGCCGAGACGCTGGTAGTCATAGGCGCGACTCAGGCTCTGGTCGAAGCCGCTGACCTCGCCGACGGTCTGCAACTGGCGACGCCAGATCGCGGGACGCTCGGAGGATTTCAGCACCTGCTCGATTGTCGGCACCGAGCCGTTGTGCAGGTAGGGCGCGGTCGCCCAGGTGCCGTGCAGCGGCGGCGCCTGGTAACCGATGATCGTGCGCTCCCAGCCGCAGGCGCCCTGCGGACGCGCGGCCAGCGGCAGGCCGTCGTCGGCCTGCTCCAGCACGGCGTTCTTCTCGCCTGGCGCGGTCCAGCCCTCGGCGCCTTCCGGGTAGCCCCAGAACGTAGTGCCGTAGGCCTCGCGCAGGTAGGGCGTGAGTTCGTCGGCGCGCGCGGAATCGGTGCGGATGATGTCCAGCGGCATCAGGTGCGCGGCCATGCCGCCCAGCACCGGGTTCTCCAGGTAGGCCGGATCGTGGATGTAGCGCGGCGAGTAGGCGCCGTGGCAGCTGGCGCAGGAGCCGTTGCCGCCCAGCGGCTTGGGCTTGTCGGCATTCGCGGCGACGCCCCACAGATCCTTGCTGTGGAACAGGATCGCACCCTGCTCTGCCAGCTTGGTGTCGATCGGCCCCGGGTAGACCGGCGATTCCAGCGACAGGAAGAACGCGGCGAGATCCTGGTCAAACTGCTCGATGCGATCACGGTAGGCCTTGCCGTCGGGAGTGATGACGCCGTTCAGGTCGCCGACGCCGGCGGCCATGACGATGCGCGTGCTGTCGATCGACTGGCCGGCGTCGAAGAACTTGCGCGCGCGGTGGCCGTAGTTCCACCAGGCCGGTGTGTCCTGCTGCTCCGAGGTCGGATGCGGATCCGCCGAGTTCTGCGCCAGCTTCAGCGCATTCGGGTTGAGGCCCAGCGAGTCGTAGTCGAGCAGCATGAACAGCAGCTCGAAGCCCGCCACCGCATTGTTCTGCCCGCGCTGGTCGCCGCCGAGCGCGAAGGGATTGAGCAACAGTGGCACGCCGATCGACACGCCATAGGCGCTGCCGCCATCGGTCGCCTGCATGCCGGTGTCGGCGTTGTTGTTGCCGAGGCCGAGATTCTTCATCGTGATCCGGCTGCCGCCGTCGCTGGCGTCGCCGACCTGCCCGCCATGGCAGCCGAAGCAGGCGACCTCACCGATCACGCCGGTCCACTTGCCGTCGGCGTCCTTGAGCTGGCGCTTGCCCAGCGGCAGCTGGCCGGAGCCACCGTCACTGGCATTCGGATCTTCGCCCTGCAGCGGATAGGGGTTGCGGAAGGGCGCGTTGTTGTAGCCATAGCGCAGCGTGTAGAGCTCGTCGAAGTTCGACGGCCGCTCTGACAGACCCCAGTTCTGCCAGCTGTTGTTGTATTCCTCCGCCGGCTGCGAACCCACCGCCAGCGTATCGATGAAGGTGTCGCGACCACGGTCACGGCGCTCGCGGTAGGCACCGCAGGTCTTCGGCGACTGCTCCTGCTCCGGCAGGTTCGCGTGGCAGTCCTCGTACCAGGCGTTGAAGAACACCGCCTTTCCTTCGTTGATGCCGGGTCGGATCATCGTGCGCGGATCGATCGGCAGCGCGGTGTCGGCGGACTTGCCCTCGCAGAAGGATTCCCACAGCGTCTTCGCATGCGTGCTGCCGAGCAGCGGCAGCAGCGCGCCGGCGTCGAGTCCACCGGCGAGCAGCGCCGCACAGCCGGCGCCGTTCTCGAAGCACTTCAGCAGGATCTCCATGTTGCGGTACTGCGCGCTGCCGACCGGCCATGGCGCGCCACCGGTATGCGGCTTCTCCTGCCCCGAGGACATCAGCAGGATGCGCGAGGTGGGATTGTTCTTGCCGAGCCGCTCCCAGCTGGCGCGCAGGTTCGCCATGTCCTTCGACTTGTCGGTGGACAGCATGAAATCCTTGCCATCCTCGACGTTGGCGACGCCCCCGGGGATATGGCAGCTGCGGCAGAAATCCAGGTTCGGCTGCACGCGGCTGCCGAAGTGTTCCTCCATGCTGCGCGCGCCGGCACCGCCACTGCCGCCCGATGCCGGACTGCTGCGCCCCGGCGCACAAGCTGCGGCCAGCACCGTTACCGCCAGCACCAGCACGTGCGCGCGCACGCCAGCCATGCCGCAGGCTTGCCAAAGCTTCATCGTTATCTCTCCAGACCCGCTGTTCTTGTAAAGGGGCATTTGTTGCCTTTAACCAATAAGTAACATTAGTCAAATTTTCAGTCAAGGAACGCGCGCTGCCGAAAAACGTTCGGAGGCCTGCCGATCCAGAGCTCTCCGCAAACGCTGCGCCCCGCTCGCGGGGCGCAGCCGTGGCGCGGACCTACAGCGTCTTCAGATACTCGATGACCGCGCGCCTTTCCTGATCCGTCAGCACATCGGCGAAGCTGTGTCCGCCGTTGCCCTGGCTGTACATGTGCGTGTTGTAGATCTTGCGATCCTCGATCTGCGCATTGCCCAGCAGCGGCACGTTGACCAGGTTCCACAACAATCCGCCGTTGGCCCAGATCTGCCCCAGCAGCAACTGCAGCATCGGGTCTGCGTTGGGCTCGCCGGGATTGCATTCCAGGTAGGGCGTCACGCCGGTCACACCACAGGCCAGAACGTCGTACTTCCAGCCCAGCCGCTGCGGGTCATAAGCACGCCGCAAATCGCTGTCGTAGCCCATCACGACCTTGCCCTCCTGGTCGGCACGCGCGGGGGTGGAGACACGCCGCCACACCGGCTGCCGGTCGGAGGACTTGAGCACCTCCCAGACGTTGGGCACGGAGCCGTTGTGGAAGTACGGCGCCGAGGCCCAGACGCCGTACAGCGGCGGTGCCAGGTAGCCGTTCTCGCGATCGCCACGCGTGCTCGCACGGTTGAGATCGCCGCACTGCGCCTCGGGGATTTCGCTGTAGCCGTAGAACGAGCTGTCGAACTGCCGCGACACCGCTTCGCTGTTGGCAGCCAGGCGCGCCATGTCGGTGCCGATGACGGCGGGCGGCACGATGTAGCCGGCGATGCCCTCCATCGCCGGCGTGTCGAGGTAGGCCGGATCGTTGACGTAGCGCGGCGAGTAGGCGCCGTGGCAGCTGGCGCAGGAGCCGTTGCCGCCGTTCGGCCGCGGCACGGGGTTGTCGAGATTGTCCGCCCACAGGTTCTTGCCGTGGAACAGGATCGCCCCCTGCTCCGCCAGCGCGGTGTCGATGGCCCCGACTGCGCTGACAGGCCAGGCGGGAGACTTCAGTGACATCAGCCAGGCGCTCGAATCCTGGTCGTGCGCTTCGATCCACGCCTTCTGCTGCTGGTAGCCGGTCAAGGGCAAGGTCGCCACCGGCTGGAACGTGGACAACTCGATGCGCTGCGCATCGGCAGGCTGGCCACCGTCGTAGAACTTCAGCGGTCGGCTACCCAGATTCCACCAGCTCGGCATGTCCTCGGTGCCGGAGGTGGACGAGCTCAGGAACAGCGGATTGAGAAAGAACGGCAGCGTCGCCGGATCCTGGATGCTCAGCGCACCGAACAGCTGGAAGTTGGTGATGTTGCCGGTGCCTCGGGTCTTGTTGAGCATCAGCGGCAACAAGGATCCGGCGCCGCCGCCGACGTCACGCAGGATCACGCCCAGATCGGACTGGCCGTTGGTACCGTGCAGTGAGCCCAGACCTGCGCCATCCGACGGCGAACCGACCTTGCCGCTGTGACAGGTACTGCAGCCAAACAAGACAATGTTGCCGGTCCAGCTGCCGTCCGGCCTGCGCGTCTGACTGAAGGTCATCGGCAACTGCCCGGAGCCACCGTCGGTGGCGTTGGGGTCCTCTCCGGGCAAGGGATAGGGATTGCGCTGCGCGGACAAGGCCGAGCCATAGCGTTCGGCCGCAAGCTGGTCGAAATTGTCCGGCCGCTGCGACAGGCCCCAGACCTCCCACAGGTTGTTGTAGGTGCTGGCGGGCAGGGCCTGCGGCAGCAGCGAGCTGGCAGAATCGCCGCCGAGCGCGATGCCCGCGCCGACCGCGCCGTTACCCTTGAGCAACACGCCACCGCGCGCGACACGTTCGCGGAATTCGCCGCAGGTCGTCGGATCCTGGTCTGCCGCCGGTGCCTGCTCATGGCAGGATTTCCAGTACGCGTTGTAGTAGACCGCCTTGTCCTGGTTGATGCCGGGCTGCACCAGCGTGCGCGGATCGGGCGGCAATGCCGTGCCGTCCGGCTTGTCCTCGCAGAAATCCACCCACAGATGGCCGCCGTGACGGCTGCCGAGCAGCGGCAGCAGTGCGCCCGGATCGACGCCACCGCCGAGCAGCGCGCCGCAGCCGTCGGCATCGGCGAAGCACTTCAGCAGGATCTCCATGTTCCGGTACTGCGGGCTGCCGACCGGCCAGGGCGCGCCACCGCTGTGCGGCGTCTCCTGCCCCGAGGGCATCAGCAGCAGGCGGGAGGTCGGGTTGTTGCCACCGAGGCGCTCCCAACTCGCCCTGAGGTTGGCGACGTCCTGCGACTTGTTCATCGACAGCATGAAGTCGTGGCCATCCTCGACGTCCGCCGCAGCGCCGGGCATGTGGCAGGTCCGGCAGAAGTCGAGGCTCGGCTGCACGTTGCGGCTGAAGTGTTCCTCCATCGAACGTGCCTGCGACGTGCCGCCGCCCGACACGGCATCACTGCCGCCGCCATAGCTGCCGCAGCCGACCAGCACCACCGCAGCCACAAGACCGGCCAGCCGATTCATCCGCCAGAACTTCATCTCTCTCTCCATTCGCACCCCGATTTCATGAAAAGGGGCATTTGTTGCTTTCTATATAGGTAACATTAGTTGCCTCTCAGCGTCAAGGACGATTGATGAACGATGCATTGAAGAATCCGCCCAATCCCGCCTTCATTGCGCGCAAGCCGCAGCAGCAGCGCGCCAAGGACCGGGTCGATGTCGTCTTGCAGGAGGCCGAGGATTTGCTTCTGGAATCAGGGCTTTCCGGGTTCTCGATCCCGGCGCTGGCGGAACGGCTGGAGTTCCCGCGGGCAACCATCTACAAGTTCTTCCCGACGCCCTACGCGCTGCTCAACGAGCTGGCCGAGCGCCAGCTGGCTGCGCTGGAAGAGCATCTGGCGGGCTATGCCGAGCGCCTCGCGGCGGCGAAGAACTGGCAGGACATGGTGACGCGGATGGTCCATGCCGCCGCCGATTTCTACGTGAAGCATCCGGCGGCACAGGTGGTGCTGCTGACCGGGCCGATCTCCGACTCCAGCTTCCGCGCGCTGGAGTACACGATCTCGCGCCTCGGCAGACTGACCCGCGGCCTGCTGGCTGATCGCGGCATCGCCGTACCGGAAGGACCGCCCGACATCGCCGCGCTCGCAGTGGAATTCGGCACCGCCAGCTTCCGCATGAGCTACTTCCTCAACGGCCGCATGACGCCGGAGTACACGCAGGCAGCGGCTGACGTGATGCTGGCGTTCCTGGCGAAGCGGCTGGGACTGCCGCCGGCGTAAGCGCACTGGCGCCACGGCGCTCTCCCTCCAAGGGCGCAAGCTATCCTCTCCCCATGAATATCGCCGTCGACCAGCGTGCCCTAGCCCGCCAGCCGCAGCAGCAGCGGGCCATCGATCGCTTCGAACTGGTGCTGGGCGAGGCCCAGGCCCTGCTGGCGGAATCCGGCCTGTCCGGCTTCTCGATCCCGGCGGTGGCGCAGCGCCTGGGCTACACCCGCGCCAGCATCTACAAGTTCTTCCCCACGCCTTACGCGATCCTCAACGAGCTGACACGCCGGCATTTCGCCGGCCTGGAACGGCAGCTCGCCGCCGCGGCGACGCAGCTGTCGCAGCACAGCTGGCAGGAGGTGGTGCGGGTGATCGTCGAGCAGGCGGCGGCCTTCCATAACGCCCACCCCACCGGGATGATGCTGGCCCTCGGCGGCGCGGTGACCGACGAAAGCTATCGCAGCTACGCCCTGACCGTGCAGCACCTGGGGATGCTGGCGCAGCAGTTGCTGGAGGCACGCGGCCTGGCAGTACCGAGGGCCGCACTGGACACCACGGCGCTGGCGGTGGATCTGGCGACCACCTGCTTCCGCCACTCCCATGCGCTGCACCGGCAGATCACCCCGGCCCATGTCGAAGCGGCCATCGCGGTGATGGTCGACTTCCTGTCGCGGCAGGCTGGCCTGCCGCGAACGGTGTAAAAGCCCGCGAGGCTGGCTATTCTTCCCGGATGAACGACGCCCTCGATCCGCTGGCCATCGCCCGGCAGCCCACGCAGCAGCGCGCCCGGGATCGCTTCGACAGCATCCTGGTCGAGGCCGAGAAGCTGCTGATCGAATCCGGCCTGTCCGGCTTCTCGGTGCCGGTGCTGGCCGAGCGCCTCGCCTACACCCGCGGCAGCATCTACGCCTACTTCCCGACGCCCTACGCCATCCTCAACGAGCTGGTGGTCCGCTACCTGGTGGACGTCGAGAAGGATTTCATGAAGCGCGCCGACGACCTTCGCCAGTTGAGCTGGCGCGAGGCGGTGGCGGCGGTGGTCGACCATGCCGTCAGGTTCTACGAGTCCAAGCCGGCAGCGCGCCTGCTGATCCTCGGCGGCGCCGTCACCGATGACAGCTATCGCGCGCAGGAGCTGACCATCAAGCATCTTGGCGATCTTGGCCGTGCGGTGTGGACGCACAAGGGCGTCAAGCTGCCGAAGGGCCCGCCCGACGTCACCACGCTGTCGGTCGACATCGGCGTCGCCTGCTTCCGCCGCTCGTACTTCGAGCACGGCCGCATCACCCCGGCGTACCGCGATGCCGCGGTTACTGCCATGACCGGTTTCCTGGCGCCTTACGTGGAGAAGTCCACGGCGCCCGTTGCAGACAAAACCAAAACTCCGCGGAGGAAAACACCATGAGCCATCCGAACAGCCAGCGCACGCCCCTGGGCTGCCTTTATCACTGGGAAAAGACTGCCCCGAACACCGTCCACCTGACCCAGCCGGTGGGCGGAGGCAAGGTGGTCGACTACACCTGGGCGCAGATCATGAATGAAGTGCGCCGCATGGCCGCGCACCTGAAGTCGCTGAACCTGCCGCCGCAGAGCCAGATCGCCCTGCTGGCCAAGAACACCGCGCACTGGATGATGGCGGACTGGGCGATCTGGATGGCCGGACACGTCACCGTGCCGCTGTATCCGACGCTGAATTCGGAGACCGTGCGCTACATCCTCGAGCACAGCGAATCGAAGCTGCTGTTCATCGGCAAGCTCGACGAGTGGAAGGACATGAAGCCCGGCGTGCCCGATAGCATGCCGCTGATCACGCTGCCGATGGCGCCAGCGGACATCGCGGGCGCGAAGTGGGACGACATCATCGCGAAGACCGCGCCGCTGCAGGGCGAGCCGGACCGTGAGCTCGACGAGATGGCCACCATCGTCTACACCTCCGGCAGTACCGGCCAGCCCAAGGGCGTGATGCAGAGCTTCCGCTCCTTCAACATCTGCGGCACGCTGATGCACAGCGTGATCCCGGCGAATGCCTCCGACCGCATGCTGTCCTACCTGCCGCTGGCGCATGTCGCCGAGCGCCTGGTGACGCAGAACAATTCGACCTACCACGGCTTTCACGTGTTCTTCGCCGATTCACTGTCGACCTTCGTCGCCGACCTGCGCCGCGCACGGCCGACGATCTTCTTCTCGGTGCCGCGTCTGTGGACCAAGTTCCAGCTCGGCGTCTGCGACAAGCTGCCGCTGAAGAAGCAGAAGCTCATGTTTGCCATTCCCTTCCTCGGCAAGAAGGTCAAGCGCAAGATCCTCGAGCAGCTGGGCCTGCAGGACGTGCGCATCGCCATCACCGGCGCCGCACCGCTGCCGCCGCCGAGCATCGCCTGGTATCGCAGCCTCGGCCTGGAACTGCTCGAAGCCTTCGGCATGAGCGAGAACTTCGCCTACTCGCACTTCACCCGCCCGGGCATGGCGCGCATCGGCTACGTCGGCAACACCAATCCCGACGTCGAGTGCCGCATCGACCCGGAGACCCACGAGATCCTGGTCAAGAGCCCGGCGCAGATGATGGGTTACTTCAAGGCACCGGAAGTCACCGCCACCTGCTACACGGCGGATGGCTTCTTCAGGACCGGCGACATGGGCGAGATCGACCAGCAGGGTCGCCTCAAGGTCACAGGCCGGGTCAAGGAACTGTTCAAGACCAGCAAGGGCAAGTACGTGGCACCGGTGCCGATCGAGAACAAGGTCGGTGCCCATCCGAAGGTGGAGGCGGTCTGCGTCGGCGGTGCCAACCAGCCGGCGACCTTCGCCTTGGTACTGCTGTCGGAAGAGACGCGCAAGATCGTCGCCGGTGGCGGCGACCGTACTGCCATCGACAGCGAGCTGACCGAACTGCTGGAACAGGTCAATTCCACGCTGGACCCGCACGAGCACATGCAGTTCGCGGTGATCGTGAAGGACGCATGGGGCATCGACAACGGCTTCCTCACGCCGACCATGAAGATCAAGCGCAACATCATCGAGAAGCGCTACGAGCCGCAGGTCGACCAGTGGTTCTCGACGCGCAAGACGGTGATCTGGGAAGGCTGAAACGAAGATAGCAACCCGCCACGGATCACGCGGATTACACGGATAAAAAAGCTATTGCCTTATCCGCGTTCATCCGCGTAATCCGTGGCCAATAACTCTTGATGAAGTTCCGCCGCCTGCCGCCGTTGCACACGCTCGAGGCCTTCGAGGCCTCGGCACGGCGGCTGTCGTTCAAGCTGGCGGCCGAGGAGCTGCACCTGACGCCCTCGGCGATCAGCCACCAGCTGAAGGCGCTGGAGGCTTTCCTGGGCTTCGAGCTGTTCCGCCGCGGCAACCGCTCGCTGGAACTGACCGAGGGCGGCAAGGCCTATCTCGCCGTGGTGCGCGATACCCTCAGCCGCCTGCGTGAGGGCAGCCAGCGCGTGGCGCAGCGTCATGCCCGCGCCAGCCTGCGCATCAGCATGGGACCGTTCATCGCCAGCGAGATCGTGCTGCCGGCCTTGCCGGCCTTCCAGGAGGAGCATCCGGACATCGACGTGCGCATCGACACCCACCTGCGCCCGGTGGACCTGCTGCACGAGGACATCGACATCGCCCTGCGCTTCGGCGACGGCCAGTGGCCGCAGCTGGCGGCCGAGCACCTGCTGACCATGTGGGCAGCGCCGGTGTGCACGCCGTCGATGGCGCGGGCGCTGCGCAAGCGCGGACCCGGCGAGTTGCAGCAGGTCACGCTGATCCACTCCACGCCGATGCCCGAAGCCTGGCCGATGTGGGCCAAAGGGACGCAGGTGACGCTGGGCAAGCCCAAGCGCGACGTCTGGCTCGACAGCTACCTGGCGATCCTGCGCGCCGCCGAGCAGGGCCTGGGCCTGGCGCTGGGCATGCTGCCGGTGGTCGATCCCTGGCTGAAGCAGCGCAAGCTGTCGATGCCCTGGCCGCAGCTGAAGATCCGCATCCCGCAGGGCTACTACCTGCTGTATCGCCCTGACGACCACGATCGGCCGGAGGTACAGGCCTTCCGCGACTGGCTGCGCCAGTTGCTGCCCGTCAGCAGTCCGACCGGATGAACTGCATTCACCCGAAGCCACCGCCGGATTCGTTTGTCGCGCCTTGCGCCCGCGCCTAGCCTGAAGCTCCCAACCTTCAGGAGCGCCCCATGCGCAATGTCACCCTTCCCCTCGATGCGACGACCCCGCCCGCCGCTACCCGCGAACCGGCCCCGCAGGGCCTGGCCGCCACTTTCGCGCGCCTGCGCCGCTACCCCCTGGGCCGCGAGCTGTTCTCGCGCGCAGTGACCTGGCGCGCGCCCTACTTCGCCTCGATCTCGCCGCAGTTCCGCGAGCTCAAGCCCGGGCTGGCCGAGGTCTTCATCCGCAACCAGCGCAAGGTCCACAACCACCTCGGTTCGGTCAACGCCATCGCCATGTGCGCCATGGCCGAGCTGGCCGCCGGCACCATGATGGAAACCTCGCTGCCGCGCGGCCTGCGCTGGATCCCGCGCGGCATGACCGTGCGCTACCTGGCACAGGGCAGCAGCGACCTCACCGCCCGCGCCGAACTGGCGCCGCTGGCGGCGGACTTCCGCGGCGATGTCACCGTGCCGGTGCGCGTGCGCAACAGCGCCGGCGAAACGGTGATGGAAGCCGACATCGCCATGTACGTGTCGGCGCGCAAGCCGAAGGCGGCGTAGCGCAGGCTCTCGTCCGGGCGGGTGACAGGTGGCTGGCGCCATTGCTCTAGAATCCGCGCCAGCCACCCAAGCATCTGGAGTTTTACCCCCCATGAGCACCGAACACGTCCTCACCGAGTTGCAGGACCGCGTCTTCACCATCCGCTTCAACCGCCTGGACAAGAAGAACGCGCTGACCGAGGCGATGTACATCGCCACCACCGCCGCCCTGCAGAAGGCCGAGGCCGATCCGGAGGTGCGCGTGATCCTGTTCGCCGGCTCCAATGACTGCTTCAACGCCGGCAACGACCTCGCCGACTTCCTGCAGAACCCGCCCAAGGACGAGAGCAGCCCGGTGGCCGTGTTCATGCGCACGCTGGCGACGGCGAAGAAGCCGGTGGTGGCCGCGGTCAATGGCGTCGCCATCGGCGTCGGCGTGACCATGCTGCTGCACTGCGACCTGGTCTACCTCGGCGAGAAGACCCGCCTGCAGCTGCCCTTCGTCAACATCGGCATCTGCCCGGAGTTCGCCTCCACCTACCTGATGCCGCGCATGATGGGCCACCAGAAGGCCGCCGAACTGCTGATGCTGGCCGAGCCCTTCGACGCCGCCAAGGCGCTGGACGCCGGCCTGGTCAACGCCGTGCTGCCCAACGACCAGACCGAGGCCAAGGCGCGTGAATCGGCGCTCAAGCTCGCCGCGCAGCCGCCCAATGCCCTGCGCACCACCAAGGCCCTGCTCAAGGGCTGGCGCGAGGACCTGGTCAAGGACGCCATCCGCATCGAGGCCGACAAGTTCATCCCGATGCTGGGCATGCCGGAAGCGCGCGAGGCGATGGGCGCCTTCATGCAGAAGCGCAAGCCGGACTTCTCGAAGTTCGTCTAACCGAAGCAGGCTCTGTCGGCGGCGGGAATCAGCCCGCCGCTTGACAGGCTTCGGGCACGAGAAGTAGAAGGTGACGCCCCCGTCATCCGTTCGCCAGGCCCATGCAGACATCCCGCGGCAAGCGTGAGCAGAACAAGCAGGCCAACCGCGCTGCGATCCTCGAAGCTGCCCGTCGCCTGTTCGCCGAGCAGGGCTATGACGCAGTCACCGTGCGCGACGTCATCCGTTGCACCTCGCTGGCTGCCGGCACCTTCTACAACTATTTTCCGGACAAGGAATCGCTGCTGCGCGCGCTGGTCGAGGAACGCCTCGAGGAACTGACCGGCCGCGTCAGCCACGCACGGCGCAGCGCCGACACCATCGAGCAGTTCGTCCACGGCGCCTACCTCACCGTGTTCGAGGGTGTCTGCGCCAGTCCGGAGTTCTACCGGATGATGTTCCGCAACGAGCCGGTGATCCGCGCCTTCTATGGCGACAACGTCTTCGGCTACACCCTGCGCACCATCAAGATCGATCTCGCCGATGCCATCGCGCGCGGCCTGATCGCCGATCACAACATCGACTACCTCACCGCGATCTTCTTCGGCGCCGGCTACGAGGTCAGCCGCCTGCTGGTCGACCAGGCCAAGCCCGATCCGCAGGACGCCGCCGACTTCGCCACGCAGGTGTTCGTGCAGGGCCTCGCCGCCCTGGCACCGCCCTCGCCGTCCGCGCCGCTGATCCACCGCGGCCCGCTGAAACTGCGCGGCGCCGCACGCTGAAACCAGGGAACCGTGCCCGGCTGAACCCAGCCCGCCGGACTCAGGCCTCGTCATCCTCGCGGTGACGCCGCGCATGCAGCGTCATCAGTTCCTGCTGCAGCTTCGGCGGCGCCGGATCGTAGTGACTGAACTCCATCGTGTAGGTGCCCTCGCCGGCGGTATGCGCCTTGAGCCGGTGGCCATAGTCCTTCAGCTCGGCCAGCGGCACCTGTGCCTCGATCACGGCGCGCTGGTCGGCACCGACCAGCTGGTTGTTGATGTGCGCGCGCAGAGAACTGAGATCGCCGGCGATGCTGCCGATGGCCGAGGCCGGCGCGGAAATGGCGAGGTTGAGGATCGGCTCCAGAACGATGCCGTGGGCCTGCGACACCGCATCGAGGAAAGCCTTGCGGCCAGCGGTGACGAAGGCCACTTCCTTGGAGTCCACCGGATGGGTCTTGCCGTCGTGCACGATCACGCGCAGGTCCTGCATCGGGTAGCCGGCGACTGCACCGCTCTCCAGCGCCTGGCGCACGCCCTTCTCCACCGCAGGGATCAGCGTATTGGGAATGGTGCCGCCCTTGACTGCATCGACGAATTCGAAGCCGCTGCCGCGCGGCAACGGCTCGACGCGCAGGAACACCTCGCCGAACTGGCCAGCACCGCCGGTCTGCTTCTTGTGGCGGTGATGGCCCTCGGCCGCGCGCGAAATGGTCTCGCGGTAGGGCACGCCGGGCAGGTGCGTCTTCAGCTCGACGTTGTACTGGCGCTTCATGCGCTCCAGCACCACGCGCAGGTGCAGCTCGCCGATGCCGTAGAGCACGGTCTCGTTGAGCGAGCCGACATGCTCCAGCCGCAGGCTCGGGTCCTCGGCCAGCAGCTTGTGCAGGGTGTCGGCCAGCTTGTGCTCGTCGCCGGGACGCGCCGCGGCGATCGCCAGGCCGTGCATCGGCTGCGGCCGCTCGGCCGGCTGCAGGTGATGGTGATCCTCGTCATGCGAGGCGTGCACCACCGCGTCGAAGTACAACTCGTCAACCTTGGTCACGGCGCAGATGTCGCCGGGGATCGCCAGGCCGATGTCCTGCAGCGTCGCGCCCTGCGGCTGGTAGAGATGCGCCACCTTGAACGGCTTGCGCGCATCGCCGACGAACAGCTGCGTGCCGTTCTTCAGCGTGCCCTGGTGCAGGCGCAGGAAGCCGATGCGCCCCTGGTAGGGATCGATGCTGAGCTTGAACGCATGCGCCACCGTGTGCAGTGCCGGATGCGGGATGACGTTGACCGACGCCGCCGCGGCGCCCTCGCCCTTCAGGAACGGCGGCGGGTTGGCCTCGATCGGATTGGGCAGCAGGCGCAGGATCAGCTCCATCAGCTCGGCGATGCCGGCGCCGCTGCTGGCGGAGGTGAAGCACACTGGCACCAGGTGACCCTCGCGCAGCGCCTTCTCGAAGGGCTCGTGCAGCTGCTCGGCCGTGATCGCCTCGTCGCCGCCGAGATAGCGCTCCAGCAGTTCGGCATCGACCTCGACCACCTGCTCGATGATCTGGCGATGCGCCTCCGCGACGCTGGAGAAATCGGTCTCCGGTCCTTCGCGCGAGAAGAAGCAGTCGACGACGCGCTTGCCGCCATAGGCCGGCAGGTTGATCGGCAGGCATTCGGGACCGAAGGTCTCGCGCAGCTGCGCCAGCAGGGCCGGCAGGTCGGCAGGCTGGTCGATGCGGTTGACGATGATGATGCGGTCGAGGCCGCGCTTCGCCGCCGCCTCGGCCATGCGCCGCGTGGCGATCTCGATGCCGGACTGGGCATTGATCACGATCGCCGCGGTCTCCACCGCCGCCAGCACCGCCTGCGAGCGACCCAGCAGGTCCGGGTAGCCGGGGGTATCGATCAGGTTGACGTGGTGGCCGTCGACATCGAAGTGGCAGACCGCGGTATACAACGAGTGCTGCAGCTCCTTCTCCAGCGGATCGGCATCGCAGACCGTGCTGCCGCGCGCCAGCTCGCCCATCGCCTTGATCGCCCCGGCGCGATGCAGCAGCGCCTCCGCCAGCAGGGTCTTGCCCGCACCCGAATGCCCGACGAGGGCGAGGTTGCGGATGTCTGCGGTTGTATACGCCATGCCGCCCTCCCGTTGTTGCTGCGAACCCGGTTGGTGCGGCCAGCTTATCAGCCGCCGGGCTGCACCGCGCGCAGGCGCTCGCGCACCGGCACACCATCGATGTACAGCTCCTCCAGCACCGCATAACCGCGCCGTACCCGTACGCTGGCCCAGGCCGGGCGCGCATCGGGCTCGCCGCGGCGGTTGCCCTCGCGGTAGACACGTTCGGCCTCGGGCGCCAGCTGCTCGTCGAGGTAGTAGCGATCGAACGGCAGCTTCAGGCGCAGGCGGCCGTCGGCATCACGCCATTGCACCGTCACCGGCAGCCAGTCGCCCTGCGCCGGCGGGTTCGCCTCCGGCAGCAGCAGCCGGGCGTAGCCGTCGCCATCGACGCTGATGGCGGCGTAGAGCCGCTGGCCGCTGACGTAGTCGCGGCCCTTGGGTGCCGGCAACTGCGCGGCAACGAAATCCAGCGCGACATAGCGGCCGCGGAAGGGATCGACCGGATCGACCGGTGCCGTGCGGAAGCGATAGGCCATGCCCTCGGCCAGGGTCTGCTCGCCCCTTGCGATCAGGAATCCGGGGACGGCCCACTGCGCCAGGCAGACCAGGGCGAGGATCAGCAGCTTGCGGTTCATGCCTGCACCCGGCGCCGCAGCCAGAAGTTGGCGATGAAGAAACCGACGCCGACGCCGATGAAGGCCAGGCCGCGCACGGTGAAGGACCAGTCACCATCGAAGAAGCGCGCCAGCACCAGGGCCGCGATCAGCGCCAGCCCGCCGTTGGCGATGCGCATGCGCCGCTGCGCGATACCGGCACGCAGGATCGCCAGCCCCAGCCCCGCGACATAGAGGTTGCACAGCAGCGCCGGCCACAGCGCGTGGTCGCGGAAATCCAGCGCCAAGCCCAGCCACAGCAGCAGCGCCGGGAATGCGCCCATCGCCCGCAGCCAGGCCCGCTCACGCAGCGCGCGCAGGCCGAGGAACAGCACGGCCGCCAGCACCAGCCCGAGCAGGATCCAGGCCTGCTGCATCGCCGCCTCGCCGGCCCGTCCGTACCATTCGTGCTGCCAGAAATCGGTGTAGCTGCCGGCCAGCGCGACGGCGGCGACCGCCAGGCTGCCGTAGCCCTGCAGCGGCCGCCGCAGCTGCAGCCCCGGCGCGGCCCCCGGCAGCAGCCACAGCAGCGCACCGCACTCGGCGAACCACAGCCAGCCCAGCCGCAGGCTCTGCGGCAGCGACAGCAGCACCGCCACGAACAGGGCCGGCACCAGCCAGTACAGCAGGAAGGTCGTTCGGAAGGATTCCGAATCCACGCGCCAGCTGCGCCAGACATGCGGCAGCAGCAGCGCGAACAGCAGCAGCGCCAGCAACGGCTGGTCTCCGCCCCAGGGCACGCTGCCAGCCCAGCCGGCGAAGCCCAGCGCGCAGATCACCGCGGTGAGGCTGGCACGCAGCAGGTAGACCAGCGGCAGTGCCGCCAGCGAGCAAGTCAGCAGGTAGCGATCGAGATCGCCGGGAAAGTGGAAGATCTGGCCAACCAGCGCCAGTGCTGCCGCGAACGCCGCCGCGGTGAACACTGCAGCGCTTTCGCTCCAGGCGACCGAATCACGCGCGCGCCACAGCACCGCGGCGCAGGCCAGCTGCCCCAGCAGCAGCGGCGCGAACGCAGCGGCCAGGCGCAGGCCGCGCGGCCAGTTGTCCCAGTTGTGCGCCACCAGCAGGATCACGCCAAGGCCGATCAGCAAGGCACCGAGCACGGTGAACAGGATGCGCGCCAGGCCCGGCCGCGCCTCCAGCAGCGACGCGTAATGGGTACGCAGGCGCTCGCCGGTGGCACTGTCGATCACCCCGGCCTGTTGCAGCGCCGGCAGTTGCTGCAGCAGCCACTCGGGTCCGTTCATGGCGCCGCGCGCACGCGCCAGATGATGTTGCCGACGTCGTCCGCCACCAGCAGCGCGCCGCCCTTGTCGAGCGCCACGCCGACCGGCCGGCCCTGCGCCTTGCCGTCCGCGCTGAGGAAGCCGGTCAGCAGGTCCTGCGGCAGCCCGGCGGGCTTGCCGTCACGGAAGGGCACGAAGATCACCTTGTAGCCGCTGTGCGGCTTGCGGTTCCAGGAGCCGTGCTGGCCGACGAACATGCCCTGCGCATACGCCGCCGGCAGCGTCGTGCCCTGCGAATGCGCCAGGCCCAGCGAGGCGGTGTGCGGACCCAGCGCGTAGTCCGGCGCGATGGCCTTGGCCACCAGATCCGGCTGCTGCGGCTGGACGCGCTCATCGACATGCTGGCCGTAGTAGCTCCAGGGCCAGCCGTAGAAGCCGCCCTCGCGCACCGAGGTCATGTAGTCCGGCACCAGGTCGTTGCCGAGTTCGTCGCGCTCGTTGACCGCCACCCACAGCGCGCCGGACTGCGGTTCCCAGGCCATGCCGACCGGATTGCGCAAGCCCGAGGCGTAGACCCGCTTGTCGCCGGTCTTCGCATCGATCTCCCAGATCAGCGCCCGGCCTTCCTCGACCGCCAGTCCGGCCTCGCCGATGTTGCTGTTGGCGCCGACGCCGACATAGAGCTTCGAACCATCGGCGCTGGCGACCAGGCTCTTGGTCCAGTGGCGGTTATTGCTGCCCGCCGGCAGCTCCGCCAGCTTGGTCGCCGGTGCGCCGATCTGCGTCGCGCCCTCGGTGTAGGGAAAGCGCAGCAGCGCATCGGTGTTGGCCACATAGAAATCGCTGCCCACCAGCGCCATGCCGAAGGGCGAGTTGAGCCCCTGCAGGAACACCGAGCGCTGGTCGGCCACGCCGTCTCCATCAGTGTCGCGCAGCAGGCTGATGCGATTGGCGCTGGGCACGCCGGCACCGGCGCGCTTCATCACCAGCTTCTCGACGCGGCCGATCAGGCCGATCGGCGGATTGGCCGGCGCGTTGGTCTCGGCCACCAGCACGTCGCCATTCGGCAACACATAGAGCCAGCGCGGATGGTCCAGGCCGTCGGCGAATGCCTGCACCGACAGCCCCGGCGCCGGCTGCGGCTTGCCGCCCGCCGGCCAGCCCACGGCGGGGGCGATGTTGAGCACCGGCAGCAGGGATTTCTGCGGCGCGGGCAGCTGCGGTTGCGGACCCGTGCCCTCGCTGACAGAGAGCTGGCTGCCCCCGCCGCAGGCGCCGAGACCCAGCATCAGCAGCGCGGCAATCGACAGGCGAGATCTCGGCATGACGCAGGACTCCTGGGTGGTACTCCAACGGGTGATTGTCGGCAGGATGCCGCTCGCCGGCAAACCGGCGGCGGCGTTCATCGGCGATTCGGCCGGCCGTGCGAAACTCCCGGTATCGCCCTTGGGCCGGAGTCCTGCCATGTCCCTGCACCGTTTCGCCGGTCTTGCCCTGCTCGCCCTCGCCGGCTGCGCCAGCCAGACCACTTACCATCCCGCCGACAGCCGCGGTGGCGAAGGCTATACCGAGACCCGTCTCGCGCCCAATCACTACCGCATCAGCTTCAACGGCAACAGCCTGACGCCTTCCGAGACGGTGCAGAACTACGCGCTGCTGCGCGCCGCCGAACTGACCCTGCAGGAAGGCTACGACTGGTTCCGTCTTGCGGACCAGGAGACCGGGCACAAGGACCGCACCACGACCGTGGTCGACAACGATCCGCTGGCACCACCGCCACCGGTCGTCTACCAGCAATGCGGCCTGCTGGCCTGCCGCACCACCGTGATCCACTCGCCGGCGCCGGCGATCAGCACCGCCACCACCACGACCCGCCGCAGCTACCACAGCGAGGTCGAGATCGTGCTGGAGAAATACCCGAAGCCGAACACCGCCAGCGCGCATGACGCCCGCGACGTGGCCCGCACGCTGCGCTCAGCCATGAGCAAGTCCGCGGAATAGACCGCCCCGCTTCAACGATCGGCGAGGGCCACGGCGATGAAGTTCTTCGCCTCGCCGATCTGCTGCCGCTCCCCATGCTCGCGAAACGGCTTGAACCATCCCTTGGGGATGTAGCACTGCGCCCAGGTCTGGCCATTGCCGCCGCCGCGCTCGCAGGCCATCACCACGATCGCATCGCGCTTCTTGCCATCCTCCAGGGTGATGCGGCTGTCGACCACCAGCGCACACTGACGGATGCCAGGCGTCTTCGACTGTATCGCTTCCAGCGCCATGGTCATCGGGTCGGCGCCGCCCTGCAGGTCGAGCAGGAAGTGGGCCTCGCCCCGCTCGTCCAGGTAGAACGAGTGCAGCGGGCTGCCGACCACCCGGACCTGGTCGATGCCCTGCGTCAACGCATGTTGGATCAGGTTGCCCAGCGTGCCCTCCGGATCCACGCCCGGCCGCGCAATGCTGATGACGGGGAATGACATCGCCGGCGACTCTGCCGCCGGAGCTTCGGCGGCTGGCGATTCGCGGTCGAACAAGGCCAGTTGCGCCCGCACCTTGCCGGCCAGATCCTGCCGTTCGCCCAGCAGCTGCTGCAATTCGGCATCGGTGACGTAACCGACCGAGCGGCGCCAGGCGTTCTTCGCATGGATCAGCGCGTCCTGCGTCTCGATGACCGCATCCATGTCCATCATCGTTACGGCACGCACGCCAGGATGTTCCCGCAGATAGACATCGCGGCGCAGGCCGTGGCGCTCGAACAGGGCAGCAGCCGGCGTGGCCAGCGGCATCGACTCGGTATCGACCCGTGGCCCGGTGCCCAGCGGATCGATGCCGCCGGTGTTGGTGGTGACCAGGAAGTGCCCATCGCTGAAGCGGGTTTCCAGGTCAATGATCGCGGCCTGCTGGTACAGGCCTTTCAGCTTCAGCACCAGCCACGCGATCCAACCGGGCCACAACGGACGCACGGAGTAGCTGGCTGCACAGATCGAGCCGTCTTGCGAACGGTAGCAGCGCAGCAGCGTGGGTTCGCTGAGCAGTGCGGACAGATGCAGGGGCTCGTAATCGCCCAGGCCCTCGAAGCCGAGCGCCGACAGCTCATGCTGCGCGCGTATCGCGAAGCGGCGCATGTGCCGGGCGAAGTCCTGCGCCCGCGCCGGCCGGAACTGCGACAAGGGATGATTGCCGCAGGCGTGGAGCTTGTCGGCGACACTCATGGCCAGCACCGTGTCGGGATCGCCGTCCTCCAGCTGCAGCACGGCCGCGCCGATATCCTCGCCGTTGCGCAGGCGCTGCGCCACGTTGCGCGCCATCGCGTTGCCGAAGTCGTCCTCCATGGACCGCCGGCCCCGGGGCAACTCCTGCGCGGATTGCTCCAGCAGCGCGGCCATCTGGTGACGCTCTCCCGCGCCCTGGCCGCTGGAACGCCCTCGCAGCTCCAGCACCAGATCACGGAGTGGATCATCCGCCGCGAGCGTCGCCAGCACGCGGTCGCATTCGGCCACCGCCTCGTCGAAGCGCTGCAACTCATGCAGTCGCTGGACCAGCTGCAGGCGGTGACGGCGCGGCTCCGGCAGCAGTGCGATCGCGCGTTGCAGGTCGTCGACCGCCTGCTCGAGCCGGGGACGCGCCAGCTCCATGCCATTGAACTGGCGGATCGCTGGCTCACCCGGCACCGGGTTCCAGGAGGCCCGG
>DATILC010000314.1:0-1838 GCA_035476855.1 Solimonas sp.
GAGCCGGTGAAGACCAGCAGCATCGAGCCGGGATAGCTGTTGAAGAGCGCCCGGATCGCCTTCATGGCCAGGTCGCCTGCACCGAGCTTCACGAGGGTCTGGGCCTCGTCGAGCATGAGCAGCACAGGTTTGCCCGGCTGCATGCGCACGAGTTCGGCGAATTGGGTGGCCAGCATCGCGGCCGGATCGGCCACCGCGGGCAGCGGCGCCGGCGCGGCCAGGCCGACGCTGATGCCCAGCGCGCCGACGTTGGTAACAGCAGTACGACTCGTGGCCAAGGCCAAGCGGCGCAGCACTGTGGCGACCGCGGTGTTGACGGCTGCCAAGGGGTCGGACTGACCCCACAGGTCGACGTAGATCGGCTCCCAAGCTTTGCCCTGTGCAGCGTCCAACAGGTCGTGGGTCAGGAAGTGGGTCTTGCCTACCTGTCTCGGGCCGAAGATCGCCAGCGGCCGGCGGGGAGCATCGGCCAACAGGCCGACATAGTGGGCGGCTGGTTGGGGACGCGGATGGCGCCAGGGGTCGTGAAGGCTCATTTCCACCATTTTCCATCAGGTCGGAAATTTTCCAAGAAAGCAGAAGAAGCGGGAATGACCAGGCCCTGAAATCGCCAGCGATTCGGGCCGGCAACGAGTGGGACGCCCGGCAGACAGGAGGTCGACACGCGCAGGACGGAAGTGTCCATCAAGACATCGCTTGACACGGCAGCCTACCCCCCGGACGCCACCAGCGACTAGACAGAGGGACCTGCCCGGCACCATGGCCCGACATGGCCGTCCCCGGAGCCCGGCCGGTGATCGCACTACCGCGTTCGACCGAAGATGGCCTTAGCTTTCGCCTTCGCCATGCGGTGCGACGACCGATCGAGGTCCGGAAGCACAATTCCCTCCTCGCCGCCGACCAGGGGGCGTCGGCACCCACCCCGCTCTGGCCTCCCGTCAGACGTTCATCACCGCCACAGCCCGGGCATTGAGGTAGGCCTCAACCGCTTCCGGACCGCCTTCCGAACCGTAGCCCGAGTCCTTCAAACCGCCGAAGGGCATTTCGGCGGACGGCATCGCGGGCATGTTGATCCACAGCATGCCCACCTCGACCTTGCGTGCCAGCAGGTCGGCGTTCTTCAGCGAACGCGTGAACGCATAACCCGCCAGGCCATAGGGCAGCCGGTTGGCTTCGACGATCGCTTCGTCCAGCGTGTTGAAGCTGCGAACGGCGGCCATCGGCCCGAAGGGCTCGTCGTTGAATACCTTCGCTTCCAGCGGCACATTGCCCAGCACGGTGGGTTGCCAGAAGTTGCCGGTCTCGCCGATGCGCTCGCCACCGGTCAGCACCTCGGCGCCGCGCTCGACGGCGTCGCGCGTGAACTCGGCCATCGCTGTCACGCGGCGCGGATTCGCGAGCGGCCCCATCTGCGTTCCTTCGACCAGACCGTCACCCACCTTCAGGTTGCCGGCCTGCTGCGCAAGCGCCTTGGCGAACTCGAGGCGGATGCTCTCGTGCACCAGGAAGCGCGTCGGCGAGATGCAGACCTGCCCGGCGTTGCGGAACTTGGCGGCGCCCGCTGCCTTCACGGCCAGCGCGATGTCCGCGTCCTCCGCCACGATCACCGGTGCGTGCCCGCCCAGTTCCATCGTGACGCGCTTCATGTGCCGACCCGCCAGCGCGGCGAGCTGTTTGCCCACCGGCGTGGAACCGGTGAACGTGATCTTGCGGATGACCGGGTGCGGGATCAGGTAGCTCGAAATCTCCGCCGGGTCGCCATAGACCAGACCCAACACACCCACGGGGATGCCGGCATCGGCGAATGCCCGGATCAGTTCCGCAGGGCCGGCAGGCGT
>DATILC010000315.1:0-8559 GCA_035476855.1 Solimonas sp.
CGCGACCCTGGCCGCCTTCCTGCTTTGGCATATCGGTCAGCTCGCCGAGGCCGAAGGTTTGCACCGCCGCTTCCGTCAGACCACCCGAACCACCATCCGGGAAATCTCTCTGGTCACTCTGGCACGCCTGCTCTGCAGCACCACCGACCCTCCGCTCACACCTCAGGCGATGCGAGCCCTCTTCTCAAGATTCGCAATATGAAAAACCGGGGAAACGTCAGGGGTGGGGGTGAGGGGCGGCTTTTCAGTACGTAGGGTGCGCATCGCGCACCATTGATCCTGGCGGGCTTGGCCACGCGTGCGCGGTGCGCATCCTGCGACCATGCCGTCCTCCGACGTGCGTACTGCCCCTCACCCTAACCCTCTCCCCGCACGCGGGGAGAGGGGACAGGAGCGGCCTGTCTTTTCTCCGTCACGGAAAAACCTACCGATAGTTCGGCGCGCGGCCCACCCCGGGTAATCGATTATTCCATCGTGCCCAGCCGGGGCCCGACCACCCAGGAGCCGCCTCATGTTTCCCCACTTCGCCTTTTCGGACTTCCCGAAGCGTGTCCGCCGCTTGCCGCAGCTGCCCTCCGGCGCGCGCAATGGCACGCCGCGGGGACGCAGCCCCGTGCGCCTGCGCCCGCAGCTGTCCGAGGCCATCGATCTCGGGGAGTACCTGCCGGCATACGCAACGCTGCTGACCCGCTACTTCGGCCAGTCCTGAGGTGGAGCAAGACATGCTGCAGGACTACCGCTTCGACACCGTTCCCGAGCTCGTTGGCCAGGAGCTGGGCATCACGCCCTGGATGACCGTCGACCAGGCGCAGATTGACCAGTTCGCCGCCTGCACCGGTGACCACCAGTGGATCCACGTCGACGTCGAACGCTGCAAGACCGACAGCCCCTACGGCCGGCCGATCGCGCATGGCTTCCTGACACTGTCACTGCTGGCGCGCCTGCTGATGGACCTCGGCCTGGTGCCGCCGGACGTCAAGCAGGCGATCAACGCCGGCGTCAACAACGTGCGCTTCAAGACGCCGGTGCGCGCCGGTGCCCGCGTGCGTGCCCGTGCCCGCATCGCCAGCGCCGAGCGCAAGGGCGAGGGTCGCATCATCGCCACCGCCAGCGCAGTGCTGGAAGTGGAGGGCGAGAAGGATCCGGCGCTGGGCGCGGACGTCACCGTGATGCTGTTCCGTGGAGAGCCGGCATGAGCAAGACCCCGCAGGAGCGCCTCGCGGCGCACAGCTCCGAGGTGATGCTCGGCCCCAATCCCATCGTCGGCTTCCGCGGCCGCGACGTCGCCCGCGAAGCCTTCCGCGTGCTCAAGCTGGCCGCCGCGCAGCCGCGCCTGACGGCGAAGACCGCGGTGTCCTTCGGCCGCGAACTGGCCCAGGTGCTGCGTGATCGCTCGGAGCTGGCGCCTGCGCCGAAGGATCGGCGCTTCTCCGACGTCGCCTGGAAGGACGATCCGCGCTACCGCCGCTGGCTGCAGTCCTGGCTGGCGCTGGAGCAGACCGTCGGCGAATGGCTGGAGGCGCAGCAGCTGCCGGCGCACAGCCACGCCCGCCTGCAGTTCATGGCCTCGCTGGTGACCGACGCCGTGGCGCCCTCGAATTTCCCCTGGCAGCCGGAGGCGGTGAAGCGTTTCCGCGAAACCGGTGGGCACAGCGCGGTCGACGGCCTGAAGAACCTGTGGCGCGACCTGCGCGACAACCGCGGCCTGCCGGCGCAGGTCGACAAGACGCGCTTCCGCATCGGCGAGAATCTCGCCAGCACGCCGGGCAGCGTGGTGCTGCGTACCGAGTTGATGGAGCTGATCCAGTACCGGCCGACGACGGAACAGGTGCATGAGCTGCCGGTGCTGATCGTGCCGCCGCAAATCAACAAGTACTACGTCTTCGACATCACGCCGGAAAAGAGCGTGGTCAAGGCCTTGCTGGAGCAGGGCCTGCAGGTGTTCGTGATCAGCTGGCGCAATCCCGGTGCCGAGCACCGCGACTGGGGCCTGGCGGAATACGCCGCCGCGATCGACACCGCGGTGTCGGCGATCTGCAATCTCGGCGCGGTGCAGCGCGTCAACCTGGTCGGCGCCTGCGCCGGCGGCATGACGCTGGCCAGCTATGTCGCGGCGCGCGCCGCCGCCGGCGATGCGCGGGTGAACTCGCTGACCCTGATGGTCAACGTGCTCGACATCTCCGCGGTCGGCGACACGCCGATGGGCCTGTTCGCCACGCCGCGCGCGATCGCCGCGGCCAAGCGCTACTCGCAGGCCAAGGGCGTGCTCGACGGCAAGGACATGGCCACCGCCTTCGCCTGGCTGCGCCCCAACGACCTGATCTGGAACTACTGGGTCAACAACGTGCTGCTCGGCAACACGCCGCCGGCCTTCGACGTGCTGTACTGGAACAACGACAGCACGCGCCTGCCGGCGCGGCTGCACGGCGAGTTCATGGACATCTACAACGACAACGCGCTGACCCGCCCCGGCAAGCTGCGCCTGCACGGCGTGCCGGTGGACCTCGGCCGCGTGAAGTGCGACAGCTACCTGCTGTCCGGCACCACGGACCACATCACGCCCTGGAAGGCCTGCTACCGCAGCACGCAGCTGTTCGGCGGCAACAAGACCTTCGTGCTGTCCAGCAGCGGCCACATCCAGAGCATCCTCAATCCGCCGGGCAACAAGAAGGCGGCGTTCTGGACCGGTGGCAACACCGGCCCCGATGCCGAGACCTGGCAGGCGGGTGCCGAGCGCCATGACGGCAGCTGGTGGCCGCACTGGCATGCCTGGCTGAAGCAGCGCAGCGGAGCGATGCAGGCCGCGCCGGCGCAGGAGGGCAGCGCCGACTATCCGGTGCTCGCTGCCGCGCCCGGCCAGTACGTGCTCGGCTGACGTGGACCTCGGCAAGCGGCTGGACGAAGCGCGCGTCTGGGGTTCCGGGCTGGAGCGCCAGCGCGCTGCGCTGGCGGCCAGCGGCGTCGAGATCGGTTTCGCCACCGTGCGCGGCCTGCGCCTGCGCTATGGCTGGCGGCCGGGCAAGGGCATGCCGCTGCTGTTCTGCAACGGCATCGGCGCCAACATCGAGCTGACCTTGCCGCTGGTGCAGGAGCTGCCGGACGTGCCGGTGCTGCTGTTCGACATTCCCGGCACCGGCGGCTCGCCGCCGGCCTGGCTGTGGCCGACGCTGTCGCAGTACGCGCGCCTCGCGGTCGGCCTGCTCGACGTGCTGGGCCATCGCGGCCCCTTCACGGTCGCCGGCGTGTCCTGGGGCGGCGGGCTGGCGCAGCGCATCGCCTATGACTACGGCGAGCGCGTGCGCGGCCTGGTGCTGATGGCGACCAGCCCCGGCGTGACGATGGTGCCGGGCCGCTTGTCCGTGCTGCTGCGCATGACCACGCCGCAGCGCTACCTGTCGCGCAGCTACATGGCGTGCCATGCCGCGACGATCTACGGCGGCGAAATGCGTGGCCGTCCCGATCACGCGATCGCCTTCGCCGGCATGACGCGCGCGCCGCATACGCGCACCTACCTGCAGCAGCTGGCGGCGATGCTGACGTTCTCGAGCCTGCCCTGGCTGCACCGCGTGCGCTGCCCGGCGCTGGTGATGACCGGCGACGACGATCCGCTGGTGCGTCCGGTCAACGCGAGGATTCTCGCCGCGCTGCTGCCGCAGGGGCGGCTGCATGTCGTGCGGGGTGGCGGGCATCTGTTTTTGGCGCTGCAGCCGCAATTGGCGGGCAAGGTTATTGGGGAGTTTTTGGCGGAGGTTGCGGGGGGCTGAAGGAAGCTCTCAAAAGTCCGTTCGTGCTGAGCTTGTCGAAGCACGGGCGGGCTTTCCCCGCCGTGGGTCAACGAGTTGCCGCCCACCCCCTTCGACAGGCTCAGGACAGGCTTCGACAGGCTCAGGGCGAACGGCAACTTTTCAGAGGTTCCTCAAGCCCCCTTGCGGATCCCCGACGGCGTGTCGTCAAACCATCGCCGGCAGTTGCGCGTCAGCACCGACTGATCCGCCAGCCCCAGCAGGCTCGCCAGCTGCGACAGCGGGATCGCGGTTTCGCGCAGGTAGTGCAGCGCGGCCTGTTGCCGCACTTCATCGCGCAGGGTCTCGAACAGCGTGCCTTCCGCCGCCAGCTTGCGTTGCAGGGTCCGCGGGTGCAGGAACAGCAGGTCGGCGATGGCGGTCTTGCTGCCGCCGGTGCTGCCCAGCGTCGAACTCAGCGCGCGCCGCACGCGATCGGCGACGCTCTGGTTCGGGTCGGCGTAGTGCCGGTTCATGTAGTCGAGTGCCATCTGGCGCAGTGACTTGTTCACCGCGCCCAGCGGGCTGGCCAGCATCTGCGGCGGCACATGGATGGCGCCGTACTCCTGGTCGACGTGCACCGGAGCGCCGTAGAACTGCGTGTAGTGACGCAGCGGCGCGATCGGCGTGTGCGGCAGGGTTACGGCGTGCAGCTGGTAGTTGTTGCCGGCGAGGAACTGCAGGATGCGATGCAGGTCGCCGAGGCACTGGTCCATCACCTGGCGCCGCACCGACACTCCCGGGACGATGATTTCCAGCCGCAGTTCCACCGCGGCGGGCACCAGCGTGCTCGGCCGGACCACGGTGAACAGCAGCGCCGGACTCTGCACGAACAGGTAGCGCGAGACGGTGTTCATCGCCTCGCCGATGGTCGCCGAGTGCTGGATCGCCGCGGCCAGCGGCCCGACGATGCGGATGTCCTGGCGGGCGGCGAGCTGCAGGCCGAAGTCCTGGCAGCCGGTCTTCGCCGCGCTGTCCTCTTCGAGATTGATGACCGACAACAGCGGTACCAGCGCGTCCTCGTTCTCCCCCAGGTCCACCGGCAGGCCATGGCGCTTCAGCAGCGGCCGCGGGTCCTGACCCAGCTCGCGCATGAAGGCCGAGTAGCCCATCAGACCCATCGAGCGGACCATTGCTGTCATGTCTCGTAAGGTAAATAGATTGTCTCGTAAGATCAATCTGAAAGGGGGTGCCAGGGCCAGAATTCTCACCGTGCAAGGCCACCCGGATTCACCGGGGGACAAACGGAGAGAGACGAGACATGAACACCCAATTCGACGTGCTGATCATCGGTGCCGGCCTTTCGGGTATCGGCACCGCCTGCCAGATCCAGAAGGAATTCCCCAACAAGCGCCTGGCGATCCTCGAGCGCCGCCAGAACCTCGGCGGCACCTGGGACCTGTTCCGCTACCCGGGCATCCGTTCGGATTCCGACATGTTCAGCTTCGGCTACAAGTTCCGCCCCTGGAGCTCGACCAAGGTGCTGGCCGATGGCCCGGCGATCCGCCAGTACATCGGCGATACCGCGGCCGAGTACGGCATCGACAAGAAGATCCACTACGGCCTGAAGATCCTGCGCGCCGACTGGTCCAGCGCGCAGCAGCACTGGACGCTCAGCGCGCTGGACGAAGCCAGCGGCGAGATGCGCAGCTACACCTGCAACTACCTGGTCAGCTGCACCGGCTACTACAACCACGATGCTGGCTTCCTGCCGAAGTTCCCCGGCGTGGAGCAATTCAAGGGGCAGTGCATCCACCCGCAGCACTGGCCGGAAAACCTCGACTACAGCGGCAAGAAAGTCGTCGTGATCGGCAGCGGCGCCACCGCCGTGACGCTGGTGCCGGCGATGGCCGGCAAGGCCGCGCAGGTGACGATGCTGCAGCGCTCGCCGTCCTACATCTTCTCGATCCCGGACTTCGACAAGATCTCCGCGGTGCTGAGCCGCTTCATGCCGGACAGCTGGGTGTACAAGCTGGCGCGCGAGCGCAACATCCTGATCCAGCGCTGGCTCTACCTGGCCTGCCGTCGCTTCCCCAAGCTGATGCGCCGCGTGCTGCTGGCGCAGACCCGCAAGCATCTCGGCCCCGACTTCGACATGAGCCACTTCACGCCGAAGTACATGCCCTGGGACGAGCGCCTCTGCGCCGTGCCCGATGCCAACCTGTTCGAGACGCTGAAGTCCGGCCAGGCCTCTATCGTCACCGACCAGATCGAGCGCTTCACCGAAAACGGCATCCTGCTGAAGTCGGGCAAGACGCTGGAAGCCGACATCATCATCACCGCCACCGGCCTCAACCTGCAGATGCTCGGCGGCGTCGAGCTGCGCATCGACGGCCAGGTGAAATCCTTCAACCAGCAGATGACCTACAAGGCCCTTCTGGTGCAGGACGTGCCGAACTACGCCTGGATGTTCGGCTACACCAACGCGCCCTGGACGCTGAAGTCGGACATGGCGGGCCAGTACCTCTGCCGCCTGTTCAGGCACATGGATGCCCGCGGCCTGAAAGTGGTCACGCCGCGCGACGTGGAAGGTTGCTCGACCGGCGAGAGCATTCTCGACTCGCTGCAGTCCGGCTACGTGCAGCGCGCCAAGGAAGTGATGCCGCGCCAGGGCCACAAGCTGCCTTGGAAGGTGCTGATGCACTTCGGCCGCGACAAGGAGCTGCTGCTGCGCAACCCGGTCGCCGACGGCGTGCTGCAGTTCGAGGGCAATGCGGTGGCCAGGGCTGCGACGCCTGCGCCCATCGAAACCGCGCTGGCCGCCTGAGCGCGCCATGTCCGCCGTCCTCGACATGCACTCCCGGAACCTGCGCACTGTCCCGGTCTTCCAGCGCGAAGATGTCGCGTTCCAGAGCCAGGGCACGACCTGTCGTGCCTGGCTCTACCGGCCCGCGAGATCCGCCACGACCAGGACCGCCTGCATCGTCATGGCCCACGGCCTCGGCGGTACGCGTGCTGCCGGCCTGGAGCCCTTTGCCGAACGCTTCGCGGCCAACGGACACGCGGTGCTGCTGTTCGACTATCGCCACTTCGGCGCCAGCGACGGCGCACCGCGGCAGCTGCTGACCGTCGGCCGCCAGCTCGACGACTGGCGCGCGGCGATACGCCATGCGCGCACGCTGCCCGGCGTCGATCCGGCGCGCGTCGCGCTGTGGGGCACCTCGCTGTCCTCCGGCCATGTGCTGACGATCGGCGCCGAGGACTCTGGCGTTGCGGCGATCTCCGCGCAGAACCCGATGACCGATGGCCTGGCTACCGTGCTGCACCTGATCCGCAATGCCGGCTTGTGGCACCTGTGCAAGCTCGCCGCGCTCGGCCTGGTCGACCAGTTGCGCGCACTGTTGGGCCTGTCGCCGCTGCTGCTGCCGATCGTTGGCCGCGTCGGGCAGACGGCGACGCTGAACGCCGCGGGCGCTTACGAGAAGTACCTGGCCATTGCCGATGCCAGCTGGCGCAACCAGATGAGCGCACGCCTCGCGCTGACGCTGGGCCTGTATCGCCCGAGCACGAAGGCGCAGCGTCTGCGCTGTCCGGTGCTGATCCAGGCCTGCATGGAGGACACCGTGGTCTCCGCGCCTGCGGCCGTCGCGCTGGCCCGGCGCATTCCCCGTGCCGAACTGAAGCAGTACGCGTGCATGGACCATTTCAGCATCTACGCCGGCAACGATTTCGAGCGCGCCGTCGGCGACCAGTTGCGCTTCTTCCATAAAACGATTGCTTGAGGAGAGAACACATGTCCCAGCTCAACCACATCACTGTCATTGGCTCCGGCGTGCTCGGCGGCCAGATCGCCTGGCACAGCGCCTACAAGGGCAAGACCGTCGTGGTCTACGACATCGCCGAGGATGCATTGGCCCGCTGCCGCGCCGCGCAGGAGCAGTACGCTGCGATCTACCTCGCCGGCGTTGGCGCCAGCGAAGCGGACATCGCCGGCACCCGCAAGCGCCTGACCTTTACCACCGACCTCGCCGCCGCCGTCGCGCGGGCCGACCTGGTGATCGAGGCCGTGCCGGAGATTCCCGCGGTGAAGACGCAGGTCTACACGCAGATGGCGCCGCTGCTGCCGGCGCACACGCTGATCGCGACCAATACCTCGACCCTGCTGCCGCGCGATTTCGCCGAGGCCACCGGCCGGCCGGCGCAGTTCTGCGCGCTGCACTTCGCCAACCTGATCTGGATGATGAACGTCGCCGAGATCATGGCGCACCCGGGCACTGCGCGCGACACGCTGAAGCAGGTCGCGGAGTTCGCGCTGGACATCGGCATGGTGCCGCTGGCCGTGCAGAAGGAGCAGAACGGCTACGTGCTCAACACCTGGTTCGTCGCGTTGCTCAACGCCGCGCAGACGCTGGTGACCAATGGCATCTCGACGCCGGAAGACGTCGATCGCAGCTACCTGATCGTCAACCGTGGCACCTCGCTGGGTCCGCTGGCGATGATCGACGTCGTCGGCATGAAGACTGCGTTCGACGTGCTCTCGCACTGGGGGCAGGTCAACGGCGACGAGCAGATGCTGAAGAACGCGGCGTACATCAAGGGGCGCTTCCTCGATCGCGGCCGGCTCGGCATGCAGACCGGGCAGGGGTACTACCGCTATCCGGAGCCGGCTTATCAGGCGCCGGGCTTCCTGCAGATTCCGGATCGCAGTTGCGTGGCCGAGATCGTCGAGCGCAGCTATCTGGGCGAGCCGGAATTGCAGCAGCGAGCGGCTTGAGGCCGGGTACAAAAACGGGTGCTCCCTCTCCCCGCAGGCGGGGAGAGGGTTGGGGTGAGGGGC